>CAZKQE010000012.1:0-20694 GCA_964554725.1 uncultured bacterium | reverse complement strand
GCGGCACCGCGAAGGCGGCGCGGGTGCCGGGGCTGCCGGTGGCCGGCAAGACCGGCACGGCACAGAAGTACGACCCCGCCGTGCGCACCTACGGCAAGGGGCTCTACCTCTCCTCGTTCGCCGGGTTCGCCCCGGCGGACGCGCCGCGCATGGTCGGGGTGGTCGTGATCGACGAGCCGCGCGGGCGCAAGTACTACGGCGGCGAGGTGGCGGCGCCGGTGTTCCGCCGCATCCTCGAGGACCTGCGCCGGCTGCCGCGCGGACCGCTCGGCTCCGGCGTGGTCCAGGTCGCCGCGCGCCCGCCCGCTCCGGCGCCGGTGGTGGTGCCCGACCTGCGGCTGCTGCCCGCGGCGGCGGCCGAGCGGCGGCTCGCCGCCTACGACCTGCGCGCCCGCGTGCGGGGCGAGGGCGCGCGCGTGCTCACCCAGGAGCCGGCGGCGGGGACCGCGGCCGAACGCGGCGCCGCGGTCACGCCGTGGCTGTCGGCCCCGTCCGACGCCCGCGACCGCACGCTCCCCGACCTCACCGGGCTCTCGGTGCGCGCGGCCCTGCGCCGGCTGGCGCCCCACCGCGTGGCGGCGCGCATCGTCGGCAGCGGGAAGGTCGTCCGCCAGTCGCCGGTCGCCGGCACCCCGCTGCCGATCCGCGGCCCGTGCGTGCTCTACTGCGGCGCCGATGCGGTCTCCCGGCGCCCGGCGCCCGACCCGGTCGCGCCGGCGGGCTGGCTGGCGGCGGGGGGCGCGCCATGACGCTGGCCGCGCTGCTCGAGGGGATCGACGTCGACGGCGTGACCGGTCCCACCGACCGGGAGGTCGCCGCTCTCTGCTACGACTCGCGCCGGGCGACCCCCGGCGCGGTCTTCTTCGGCCTGGCCGGCGCGCGCGACGACGGCGGCCGCTACGTCCGGCAGGCGGTGGCGGCCGGGGCCGCGGCGGTCGTGGTGGCGCGCGGCACCGCCGCCGAGGGCCCGACCGTGGTCGAGGTCGCCGAGCCGCGCCGGGCGCTGGCGCAGGCGGCGGCCCGCTTCCACGGGCATCCGGAGCGCGCGCTGCGCGTGGTCGCGGTGACCGGGACCAACGGCAAGACGACGACCACCTGGATGCTGGAGTCCGTGTTCCGCGCCGCCGGCTGGCGGCCCGGCGTCATCGGCACCACCGGCGTGCGGATCGGCGAGCGGGCGCGCCCGTCGGCGCTCACCACGCCCGAGTCGCTCGAGCTGTTCGGCCTGCTGCGCGAGATGGCCGACCGGGGCGTGGACGGGGTGGCGATCGAGGTGAGCAGCCACGCGCTGGTCCAGCGGCGCGCGTTCGGGATCGCCTGCGAGGTCGCGGTGTTCACGAACCTGAGCCGCGACCACCTCGACTACCACGGCACGATGGAGCGCTACCTCGACGCCAAGCTGATGCTGTTCGACGGGCGGAACGGCCCGGCCGCCGAGCGCGGGACCGCGGTGGTGAACGCCGACGATCCGGCGGCCGGGGCGGTGGCGGACGCGGCCGTCCGCGGCGGCCTGCGCGTGCTCCGCTACGGCCTCGCCCGCCCCGGCGGGGGGCCGGGGGACGCGCTCGACGTCGCGGTCGAGGAGCCGGCGCCCCACCCGGGCGGCCTCGCGCTCCGACTGCGCCTCGGGCGTCCGTCCGATGCGGGCGGCGCCGGCGGCCCGGTCGCCGTGCGGCTGCCGTTGCTCGGGCGCCACAACGCGGCGAACGCCGCGGCGGCGTTCGCCGCCTCGGTCGCGCTCGGCCTTCCGCCCGACGCGATCGCGCGCGGGCTCGAGGCGCTGGCGGCGGTGCCGGGCCGGCTCGAGCGCGTGGACGAGGGGCAGCCGTTCCTGGTGGTGGTGGACTACGCGCACACCCCGGACGCGCTCGAACGGGCGCTGGCGGCCTGCCGCGACCACACGCGCGGGCGGGTGCTGCTGGTGTTCGGATGCGGCGGCGACCGCGACCGCGGCAAGCGGCCGCTGATGGGCCGCGTCGCGGCGCAGGGCAGCGACCGCGCCTGGGTGACGAACGACAACCCGCGCGGCGAGGACCCGGCCGCGATCGCGGCCGCGATCGTCGCCGGCGCGCCGGGCTCGGGCCTGCCGGTCGAGCTCGCGCGCGGCGCGGCGATCGCCGCGGCGGTGGCGGCGGCCGCGCCGGGCGACGCCGTGCTGATCGCCGGCAAGGGTCACGAGACCACCCAGACGATCGGGGAGCGGGTGCTCCCGTTCGACGACCGCGAGGCGGCGCGCGCCGCGCTGCGCGCGGGTCGGGCGGGCCGCGCATGATGGCCGCCACGACCGCCCCCATCCTGACCCTCGCCGAGGTGGCCCGGCTGGCGGCCGGCGACCTGGTCGTGCGCGAGGTGCCGGCGGCGCCGGGCGAGCGCGAGGCGTTCCTGCGCTCGGGCATCGACGGGGTCAGCATCGACACCCGCACGCTCGTGCCCGGGCAGCTGTTCGTGCCGCTGCGCGGCGGCCACGCCGACGGGCACCGGTTCCTGGCGGACGCGTTCGCGCGCGGCGCCGCGCTGGCCCTGTGCGAGCGCGAGCACTACCTCGAGTGGGCGGGGCGCGAGCCCGGTCCGCTGGTGGTCGTGGAGGACGCGACCGCGGCGCTCCAGCGGCTCGCGCGGCGGTACCGCGAGGGCTGGACCGGCCTGATGGTCGGCGTCACCGGCAGCAGCGGCAAGACGACGACCAAGGACCTGGTCGCCGCCGTCCTCGCCGCCGCCGCGCCGGTGCTGAAGACCGAGGGCAACCTGAACAACCACTGGGGGGTCCCGCTCACGCTCATGCGCCTGCGCGCGGAGCACCGCGCCGCGGTGGTGGAGATCGCGATGAGCCGGCCGGGCGAGATCGCCCTGCTGGCCGGGCTCGCGCGCCCGGACGCGGCGGTGATCACGAACGCGGGCAGCGCCCATCTCGCCGGGGTCGGCTCGCTGGCCGCGATCGCGCGCGAGAAGGCGTCGCTGGCCGCCGCGGTGGCGCCGGGGCGGCCGGTGTTCGCCGGCGCCGACTCGCCGCGGCTGCTCGCGGCGCTGCGCGGCACCCGGGCGCGGGTCGTCCCCTACGGGTTCGCCGAGGACGCCGCGGTGCGGCCCGCGACCCTCACCGACCTCGGCCCCGACGGCACGCGCTTCACCGTCGCCGGGTTCCCGCCGGTCCACCTGCGCCTCATCGGCCGCCACCAGGTGCAGAACGCGCTCGCCGCGCTGGCGGTGGCGCGCGAGTACGCGGTGGACCCCGCCGCCGCGGTGGCGGCGATCGGGGCGCAGCGGCCGGCGAAGGGTCGCATGGAGGTGCGCGGCGTGGCGGGCGCGACCCTGCTCGTGGACTGCTACAACGCGAACCCCGATTCGACCCGCGCCGCGCTCGAGACCCTGGCCGGCTGGCCGGGCGCGCGGCGCCGGATCGCGGTGCTGGGCGACATGCTCGAGCTGGGGGCCGACGCGGCCCGCCTGCACCGCGAGTGCGGCGGGGCGGTGCGCGATGCCGCGCTGTGGGTGGTGGGCGCCCATGCCGGCGACTACGCGGCGGGGGCGAAGCGGGCGGGGGTCGAGACGCGGGTGTTCGCGGACAAGGCGGCGCTCGCCGAGGCGCTGCGTCCGCAGCTCGGCCCCGGCACCGTGGTGCTGGTGAAGGCCTCGCGCGGCGCCGCGCTCGAAGAGGTGATCGAGCGCCTGGGCGGGGGGGCCTGAGATGTTCTACGAATGGGTCTACCCGCTCCACACGGTCGAGGGCCTCGGGGCGCTGAACGTCTTCCGCTACATCACCTTCCGCGCCGCCTACGCGGCGATCACCGCGCTGCTCGTGTGCTTCGTGCTGGGGCCGCCGATGATCGACTGGCTCGCGCGCCTGCGCCTGGGGCAGAAGATCCGCGCCGAGGGCCCGCAGGCGCACCTGGCCAAGGCCGGCACGCCGACGATGGGCGGGCTGCTGATCGTCGCCGCGATCGTGGTGCCGACGCTGATGTGGGGCAACTTCCACTCGCGCCCGGTGTGGATCGCCCTCGGTGCGACCGTGTGGCTGGGCGCGCTCGGGTTCCTCGACGACTACCTGCGGGTCGTGCGCGGCTTCCCCAAGGGCCTGCTCGGACGCTACAAGCTGGCGGGCCAGATCGTGTGCGGGATCGCGATCGGGCTGGTGCTGGTGCTGTGGCCGGAGAAGGGGCTGCCGGCGACCGTCACCCACGTTCCGTTCCTCAAGTTCCGCTTCGTCGACTTCGGCCTGCTGTTCGTTCCGTTCGTCATCTTCATCATCACCGCCTCGTCGAACTCGGTGAACCTGACGGACGGTCTCGACGGGCTCGCCTCGGGCCTGGTCGCGATCGCGGCGGTGGCGTTCGCCGGCATGTGCTACCTGAGCGGGCACGTCCGCTTCAGCGAGTACCTGAACATCAGCCACCTGCGCTACGCGGGCGAGCTGACCGTGTTCTGTGCCGCGGTGCTGGGGGCCGCGCTCGGCTTCCTGTGGTACAACTGTCATCCCGCCGACGTGTTCATGGGCGACACGGGCTCGCTGGCGCTGGGCGGGGCCCTCGGCACGGTGGCGGTGCTCATCAAGCGCGAGTTCTGGCTGGCGCTGGTGGGCGGCGTCTTCGTCGCGGAGACGCTGTCGGTGATGATCCAGGTGGTCTCGTTCAAGCTCACCGGCCGGCGGGTGTTCCGCATGTCGCCCCTCCACCACCACTTCGAGCTCTCGGGCTGGGCCGAGTCCCGCGTCGTGCTGCGCTTCTACATCGTCGGCGCGCTGCTCGCCCTGCTCTCGCTCTCGACCTTCAAGCTGCAATGACGATCGACCCCCGTCATCCGCTCCCCGGCGCGGCACCGCTGGTCGTGGGCGCCGCGCGCTCCGGCCTCGCGGCGGCGCGCCTGCTCCATCGCCACGGCGCGCGGGTGCTCGTGTGCGACCGCCGCGCGGCCGCCGAGGCGGGCGAGGCGCCGGCGGTGCTCGCGGCGCTCGGCCTCGAGACCGCGTGGGGCCGCGACGACGCCGGCCTGCTCGCGGGCCGCGACCTGGTCGTGTGGAGCCCGGGGATCCCCGACAGCCACCCGATCGCGGCCGCCGCGCGGGCGCGCGGCGTGCCGGTCCTCTCCGAGCTGGAGCTCGGGTTCCTCGCCGCCCACGCGCCGCTGATCGCGATCACCGGCACGAACGGCAAGAGCACGACCACCGACCTGGTCGGGGCGCTGGTGCGCGCCGCCGGGCGCGAGGTCGCGGTGTGCGGGAACATCGGCCGCGCGCTGTGCGAGGTCGCCGAGACCGTGGGCCCGGCCGGGCTGCTGGTGGTCGAGGTCTCCTCGTTCCAGCTCGAGACCGTGGACCGCCTGCGCCCGTTCGTCGCCACCTGGCTGAACCTGACGCCGGACCACCTCGAACGCCACGGCGACATGGCCGCCTACGGCGCGCTGAAGCAGCGCCTGTTCGCCCGTCAGGAGGAGTCGGACTGGGGGGTGTGGAACGCCGACGACCCGGAGGTGATGGCGCGGGTGGCGGGCCGCGGCGGGCGGCTCGCGTTCTCGCTCGAGCGCGCCGTGGACGAGGGCGCGTGGCTGCGCGACGGGCGCATCACGCTCGGCTGGCGGGGCGGGCACGAGCCGCTGCTCCCGGCGACGGAGCTCGGCATCCCCGGCCGGCACAACCTGGCGAACGCGCTCGCGGCGCTGGCGACCGTGCTGCCGCTCGAGATCGCCCCCGACACGCTGCGCGAGGTGCTGCGCGGCTACCGGGGGCTCGAGCACCGGCTGGAGCCGGTCGCGACGATCGACGGGGTGCGGTTCGTCAACGACTCCAAGGCGACGAACGCGGACTCGCTGGCGGTGGCGTTGCGCAGCTTCGACGAGCCGGTCGTGCTGATCGCCGGCGGCCGCGACAAGGGGCAGGACTTCGCCCCGCTCGCCCCGCTGGTCGGCCGTTCCGTCGCCTGCGCGGTGCTGATCGGCGAGGGGGCCGAGCGGATGGCGCGGGCGTGGCGGGAGGTGCCGCAGGTGCGGGCGGACTCGCTCGAGGCGGCGGTGGAGGCGGCGTTCCGCTGCGCCCGGCGGCCGGCGGCGGGCGCGCGCGGCGCCGGCGTGGTGCTGCTCTCGCCCGGCTGCGCCTCGTTCGACATGTTCCGGGACTTCGAGGACCGCGGCCGGCGCTTCAAGGCCGAGGTCGGGCGCCTGCGGGCGGCGGGGGTGACGTCGTGAGGCGCGGCGACCGCTGGCTGCTGCTGCTCGCCCTCGGGCTCGCCGCGGTCGGGCTGGTGATGGTCTACTCGTCGAGCGCGATCCTCGGCATCACCCGCTACCAGGACCCCAACCACTTCCTCTACCGCCAGACCGTGCGGGTGCTGCTCGGGGTCGGCGTGCTGCTCGCCGCCACGCGGGTGCGGCTGCGCTGGCTCGAGCGCTCGGCCCCGTGGCTGCTCGCCGGTGCGGTCGGCCTGCTCGCGGTGCTCGAGGCGGTGGGGCACGTCTCGAACGGCGCCGAACGCTGGCTGCGGATCGGGTTCCTCAGCCTCCAGCCCACCGACCTCGCGCGGCTGGCGACGGTGGTGTTCCTGGCCTGGTGGCTCAAGCGGTCCCCGCCGGCCGAGCGGGGCTTCGTGCGCGGGATCGGACCGCCGCTCGCCGTGACCGGCGGGGTCGCGGGGCTCATCCTGATGCAGCCCAACCTGAGCAGCGCCGGATTGCTCGGCGCGACCGGGATGCTGATGCTCTTCCTCGCCGGGGCGCGCCTGCGCCACCTGGCGGTGCCGGTGGCGGTCGGCGCCGCCGCGGGGGTGGTCGCGCTGCTCACCCACCCCTACATGATGGGACGCGTGCGCACCTTCGTCGGCGTCTGGTTCGGGGGCACGCTGGACGCCCGCGGCTCGGGCTGGCAGCTCGACCAGTCCCTGATCGCGATCGGCTCGGGCGGCTGGCTGGGCCGCGGGCTCGGCGGCGGCCTGCAGAAGTACCTGTTCCTGCCCGAGGCGCACACCGACTTCATCTTCTCGATCGTGGGGGAGGAGACCGGCTTCCTCGGTGCTACCCTGTTGCTGGCGATGATCGCGCTGCTGCTGTGGCGCGGGATGCGCGCGGCGGCGCGCGCCTCCGACCCGTTCGCGTTCCTGCTCGCGGGCGGGCTCACGCTCCAGATCGGCCTGTACGCGCTGGCCAACCTCTGCGTGGCCACCGGACTGGCCCCGACCACCGGGCTGCCGCTGCCCTTCGTCTCGTACGGCGGTTCCGCCCTGCTCGTCAACATGGCGGCCGCCGGGTTGCTCTACCGGGTCAGCGCCGAGAACGAGGAGCGCGAGGCGCTCACCCGTCAGCGCTGGCGGGAGGGTCCATGAAGGTCATGATCGCCGGCGGCGGGACCGGGGGGCACGTCTACCCCGGGATCGCGGTCGCCGAGGAGCTCGCGCGCATGCGCCCGCGCAGCGAGGTGGTGTTCGTGGGCGGACGGCGCGGGCTCGAGGCGCACGCGGTGCCCGAGAGCGGGTTCCGCATCCGCTTCATCCTCACCCGCGGCTTCCCGCGCCGGGCCTGGTGGCGCTGGCCGGCGGCGGTGGTCGCCAACGCGCTCGGTCTGCTCCAGGCGCTGTGGGTGGTCGCGACCGAGCGCCCCGACGTCGTGCTGGGGACCGGCGGCTACGTCAGCGGCCCGGTGGCGGCCGCCGCGTGGCTGCTGGGGCGGCCGCTGCTGCTGCAGGAGCAGAACAGCATCCCGGGGCTCGCGAACCGCTGGCTGGCGCGGGTCGCCTCCGAGGTCCACCTGTCGTTCACCGAGGCGCGCGCCTACTTCCGGCGCAAGGACAACCTGAAGGTGACCGGGAACCCGGTGCGGGCCCACATCCTGAACGGCGACCGGACGCAGGCCCTCCAGGCCTTCGAGCTGGCCGCGGGCCGTCCGACGGTCTTCATCTTCGGCGGCAGCCGCGGGGCGCACCGCATCAACGAGGCCGCGCTCGACGCGATGCGCCGTCTCAAGGGGCGCGTGGACCTGCAGTTCCTGCTGCAGACCGGGCGCGACGACATCGAGTGGGCGCGGGGCGTGGTCGAGGCCGAGCAGCTGCCGGCGCGCGTGGTCGCGTTCCTGCGCGACATCCATCTCGCCTACGCGGTCGCCGACCTGGTCGTGTGCCGCTCCGGGGCGATGACGCTGGCGGAGATCGCGGCCTGCGGCACGCCGGCGATCCTGGTGCCCTATCCCTACGCGGCCCACAACCACCAGGAGGTGAACGCGAACAACCTGGTCGAGCGCGGGGCGGCGGCGCTGGTGCCCGACCGCGAGCTGAACGGCGAGCGGCTGGCGAAGGAGATCGCCCACCTGGTGGCGGACCGCCAGACGCTGCGCCGCATGTCGGCGAACGCGCGCACCTTCGCCCGTCTCGACGCGGCGGAGCGCATCGTGCGGAGTCTCGAGCGCTGGGCCGAGGGCCGCGGGCACGCCGAGGAGCACCCGGCGGGCAACGGGGGAGGCGTCTGATGTACGGGCGCAACCACCGCATCCACTTCGTCGGCGTCGGCGGCGCCGGCATGTCGGGCCTCGCCGAGGTGCTGCTCAACATGGGCTACCCGGTGACCGGCAGCGACCTGCGCGCCTCGGAGGCCACGGACCGCATCGTGCGCCTCGGCGGCCGGGTGTTCGTCGGCCATGCGGCGAGCAACGTCGAAGGCGCCCAGGTCGTCGTCTACTCGACCGCCGTGCGCGACGACAACCCCGAGCTGGCCGCCGCGCGCGCGACCGGCGTCCCGGTGATCCCGCGGGCCGCGATGCTGGCCGAGCTCATGCGGATGAAGTACGGGATCGCGGTGGGCGGCGCCCACGGCAAGACGACCACGACCTCGCTCATCGCCGCGGTGCTCGCCCGCGGCGGGCTCGACCCGACGATCGTCGTCGGCGGCCGGCTGCACGCGTTCGGCGCCAACGCGCGGCTCGGCCACGGCGAGTTCCTGGTCGCCGAGGCCGACGAGAGCGACGGCTCGTTCCTGCGCCTGAGCCCGGCGCTGGCGGTGGTCACCAACATCGACCGCGAGCACCTCGACCACTACGAGGACATGGACGCGATCCGCGCCGCGTTCCTCGACTTCGCGAACCGCGTGCCCTTCTACGGCGTCTCGGTGCTGTGCGCGGACGACCCCGAGGTGCGCGGGATGCTGCACGGCGTGGAGACCCGCACCCTGCTCTACGGCACGCGGCCCGAGGCGGCGGTGCGCGCCGAGGGGATCGAGCTGCTCCCGCACGGCTCGCGCTTCCACGTCGTCGCCCACGGCCGCCCGCTGGGCGCGATCGAGCTGCGGATCCCCGGCCGCCACAACGTGCTGAACGCGCTGGCGGCGGTGGCGGTGGGGCTCGAGGTGGAGGTCGCCTTCGCCCACGTCGCCGAGGCGCTCGCGACCTTCCCCGGCGTGTCGCGGCGCTTCGAGACCCGCGGCGAGGCGGGCGGCGTGCGCGTGGTGGACGATTACGGCCACCACCCGACCGAGGTGGCGGCGACGCTGGCCGCCGCGCGCGGCCTCGGTGGGCGCGTGCTGGTGCTGTTCCAGCCCCATCGCTACTCCCGCACGCAGTCCCTGCGACGCGAGTTCGGCGCCTGCTTCGCCGACGCCGACCGGGTGTGGGTGCTCGACGTCTACGCCGCCGGCGAGGCGCCGATCCCCGGCGTCTCGGCGCGCACGGTGGTCGAGAGCGCCCGCGAACAGGGCGAAGCCCACGTGGTCGAGGCGGGGACGGCCGCCGCGGCGGTCGCCGCCGCGGTGGCCGAGGCCCGCCCCGGCGACACGATCCTCACGCTGGGGGCCGGCGACGTGTGGAAGCTGGGCGACGAGGTGCTGCGCCGGCTCGGGGCGCCGGCCCCGGGCGTCGCCGCCGGGGGGCGTCGCTGATGGGCTGGTACCAGGGACGCGCGCTCGACCCGGCGCTGGGACGACGGCGCCGGCGCCCGCTCGCGCAGCGGGTCCTGCGCGTCCTCGGCGCGCTGGCGCTGCTCGCGGCGGTCGTCCACGTGCCGTGGGGCGGGCTGCGTCAGCGGTTCGCACGCCTCGCCGAGGTGCGGGTCGAGGGGACCCACTACCTCGACGCGGGCCGCGTCCTGCGTTCGGCGGGGCTCGCGGTCGGGCAGGACCTGTTCTCGCTCGACCTGGCCCGCGCGCGCCAGTCGCTGATGCTGGATCCGCGCATCGCCTCGGCCGAGGTCTCGCGGCGGCTGCCGCGCGGGGTGCGGATCCGCGTCGTCGAGCGCGAGCCGGTGCTGCTGGTGGATCACGGGGCGCCGTGGGAGATGGACTCGAGCGGCGTGCTGCTGGCGCCGCTCGAGGCCGGCGTGGTCGCCGACGTGCCGCGGCTCGTGGGCCCCGACTTCACGGGCCTGCCGGCCGGCGTCCAGGTGCGGCGCGACGAGGTCGAGCGGGGGCTGGCGTGGGTGCGGGCGCTGTCGGCGCGGGACCTCCAGCTCGCCGGCCAGGTGTCCGAGGTGGACGTCTCCGACGCGGGGGTCACCGGGCTCACCCTGCTCGACGGGACGCGCGTGCTGGCGGGCGGATGGCCGCCCGGCACGCCCCGCCTGTCGGCGCTGCGGGTGGTGCTCGCCGACCTGCGCCAGCGCGGCACCGTCGCGGACGAGGTGGACCTGCGGTTCGAGGACCAGGTGATCGTGCGTCCCGCGGGGGGCACGCACGGAGGCTAGGACGGTCGCTCCCGCCCGGCGGCGCCATCGCGCGCTCCGGCGGGGCACAGGGAGGTGATGCGGATGGCAACGGCGACACGGATGTTCGTGGGACTCGACATCGGCACGACCAAGATCTCCTGCATCATCGCGGAGATGAAGGAGGGGAACGGGGCCGGGTTGAGCATCGTGGGGATCGGCAACGCCCCCAGCGAGGGTCTCCGGCGCGGGGTGGTGGTCGATCTCGAGAAGACGGTCGGCAGCATCCAGCGCGCGGTCGAGGAGGCCGAGCGCATGGCGGGCGTCGCGGTGAAGGGCGTGACCGCCGGGATCGCCGGGGACCACATCCGCAGCATCAACAGCCGCGGCGTGATCGCGGTGTCGCGGCGCGACAACGAGATCAGCCAGGCGGACGTGGACCGGGTCGTCGAGGCGGCCAAGGCGATCGCGATCCCGACCGACCGCGAGATGATCCACGTCATCCCGCAGGAGTTCATCGTCGACGACCAGGACGGGATCAACGACCCGGTCGGCATGAGCGGCGTGCGCCTCGAGGCGGAGGTCCACATCATCACGGGTGCGGTGACCTCGGCGAAGAACATCTGCCGCGCGATCCAGCGCGCCGGCTACAAGGTGCACGACCTGGTGCTCGAGCCGCTGGCCTCGAGCCACGCGGTGCTGGGCAGCGACGAACGCGACCTCGGGGTGGCGCTGCTCGACATCGGCGGCGGCACCACCGACGTGGCGGTCTTCTTCGAGGGCACGATCCGGCACACCGCGATCATCCCGTGCGGCGGCGCCAACGTGACGAACGACCTGGCGATCGGGCTGCGCACGCCGATCGACAAGGCCGAGGCGATCAAGATCCAGCACGGGTGCGCGCTCGCCGCGCTGGTGTCGGCCTCCGAGACCGTGAGCGTCTCGGGCGTGGGCGGACGCTCCGACCGCGAGATCTCGCGCCACGTGCTGGCCTCGATGATCGAGCCGCGGATGGAGGAGATCTTCGCCCTCGCGAACAAGGAGGTGAAGAAGAACCACTTCGCCGAGCTGCTGGGAGGCGGGGTGGTGCTCACCGGCGGGACCTCCCTGCTGCCCGGGGTGGTCGAGCTGGCGGAGCAGGTCTTCGAGATGCCGGTACGGCTGGGCGTGCCCGGGGGAGTGGGCGGCCTGTCCGAGAACGTCGCCGATCCTCGCTTCTCCACCGGCGTGGGGCTGGTCCTCCACGCCGCGCACGGCGAGAGCGGCGAAGTGATCCCCACGCAGAGACGGACCAACGGCGATCGGCGCAACCCGCTCGATCCCCGGCGCTGGTTCGAGGAGCTGTTCTACTAGCCGCCGCGGCGGCACAGGGAGGTGCAAGGTGTTCGAGCTCGATATCGACAGCACGACGACGGCGAAGCTGAAGGTCATCGGCTGCGGCGGGGCCGGCGGCAACGCGGTGAACCGCATGATCGGCGCCGGCCTGCGCGGCGTGGAGTTCATCAGCGCCAACACCGACATCCAGGCGCTGAACCAGTCGCTGGCGCCGACCCGGCTGCAGATCGGCACCCAGGCGACGCGCGGTCTCGGCTCGGGCGGCGACCCCTCGCAGGGACGCCGGGCGGCCGAGGAGGACGAGCAGATCATCGCCGACGCCCTCGCCGACAGCGACATGGTGTTCATCACCGCCGGGATGGGCGGCGGCACCGGCACCGGCTCGGCGCCGGTCGTCGCGCGGCTCGCCAAGGCGACCGGGGCGCTGACCGTGGCGGTGGTGACGAAGCCGTTCTCGTTCGAGGGCCGGCGCCGCATGCGCCAGGCCGAGGAGGGCCTGGCCGAGCTGCGGGCCGAGGTGGACACGCTCATCGTCATCCCGAACGAGCGCCTGCTCGCCGTCGTCGACAAGGGCACGACGCTCACCGACGCCTTCAGCGTCTGCGACGAGGTGCTGCTCAAGGCGACCAAGGGGATCTCGGACCTGGTCACCGTGCCGGGGCTCGTGAACCTCGACTTCGCCGACGTCAAGGCGGTGATGTCGAACCGCGGCAACGCGCTGATGGGCACCGGCCGCGCCACCGGCCCCAACCGGGCGGTCGAGGCGGCGCAGGCGGCGGTCTCGAGCCCGTTGCTCGAGGACGTGTCGATCACCGGCGCCGAGGGCGTGCTGGTGAACATCACCGGCGGCCGCGACCTCACGCTCCACGAGGTGAACGAGGCGTCCAGCGTCGTGGTCGGGGCGGCGGGCGAGGAGGCGAACGTCATCTTCGGTTCGGTGATCGATCCCAACCTGGACGGCGAGATCGTCATCACCGTGATCGCGACCGGGTTCGGGCACGCGGAGCCGCGTCTGCGGCTGGTGGACAAGGCGCGCGCGGCGACCGCGTCCGCGGCGGCGGCCGAGGAGCTGGCGCACCCGCAGCCCTGGAAGCGCGACGAGGCGTCGAACGGGCGGCGCGCCGGCTGGGGCCGCGGCAACCCGCGCGGCGACTCGCTCGAGGTGCCGACGTTCCTGCGCAAGCAGATGGACTGAGCGGTGGCGGCCGGCGCCCGGACCGGGGGGCGGTAGCCTTGGCGTTGCTGTCCGGACTCTTCCGCTGGGGGCACCATCCGCGCTATCTGGCGGGGCTCGCCCATGCCGCGCGCGGGGAGTTCGCGGCCGCCGCCGCCTGCTTCGAGGCGGTGCTGGAGGAGGTGCGGGACCCCGACGACCCGGAGCGCGGGCTCGCCGCGGTCCACGCGGCGCAGGCGCGGGCGCGGCTGGGCCTCGCCTGCTTCCACGCCGGCGACTTCGCGCGCGCCGAGGTCGAGCTCTCTCGCGCGCTGGCCGGGAGCGCCGGGTTCCCCGACCTGCGCTACCTGCGGGCGCGCATCTACGAGCGTTCGGGGCGGCCGGCGGAGGCGGTCGCCGACCTCGAGCGCGCCCTCGCCGACCACCCGGGCCATCTCGAGGCGCACCTGCTGCTCGCGGTCTGCCTGGCGCGGCTCGACCGCGCCGCGGACTCGGCCGCGGTCCTCGAGCGGGCCCGGACGCTCGGCTTCGCGCTCCCCGAGGGGCCGGCGGCCGCGCGCATCGCCGACTGGGGCGTGAGCGAGTGGCAGCGCCTCCTGCCGGGACCGCCGCCCGGCGGCGACGGCGGGCACCCGGACCCCGTCCGCGAGACGCTCGAGCGCGAACGGGCGGGCGACCTCGCCGGGGCGATCATCGCCCTCGAGCGCGCGGTGGACGCCCGCCCCGGCCACGCCGACCTCCGCGCGCGGCTCGCGGCCCTGCTGCTCGAGGCGGGCCGGACGGACGAGTGTCTCGACCACGTGGCGGCCGCGCTGCGGATCCACCCGCGCTACCTCGAGGCGCGCACGCTGGCGGTGCGGGCCCATCTGGAACGCGACGATCCGCGCGCGGCGGTGGTCCACGCCGAGACCCTGCTCGCCGACCACCCGGACTACCCGGACCTCCACTTCCTGCTCGGCCTGGCGCGGTTCCGCGCCGGCGACCTGACCGGCGCGGGGGAGGCGCTCGAGCGGGCGGTCGAGCTGCATCCCGGGTTCGCGCGCGCCCGGCGGCTGCTCGGGCTCATCTACCACGCCCTCGGCCGCCCGGGGGAGGCCCTGCGCTCGCTGAGCCGGGGCCTGACCCGCGACCGCGAGCTGCCGCTCTCCGCCCTCGAGGCCGCCCTCCCGGCGGCGGCGGTCGGGGAGATCGCCGGCGCCGAGGGGGAGCTGGTGCGGGCGCTCGCCGTCCAGCCCGACTATCCCGACCTGCATCTGGCGCTCGCCCGCACGCGGCGGCTGCGCGGCGACCTCGACGGGGCGTGCGTCTCGTACCGGGCCGCGCTGGCGATCGCCCCCGGCTATGCCGCCGCCGCGCTCGAGCTGGCGGGGATCGAACTGCTGCAGGGGCGCCACGCCGGCGCCGAGACGCTGCTCTCGGCCCTGGCGGAGCGCCATCCCGACTGGGCCGACGTCCAGGCGATGCTGGGGCGCACGCGCCTGCTGCGCGGGGACGCGGCCGGGGCGGAGCCGCCGCTGCGCGCCGCGCTGGCGCTCAATCCCGCCTACGCGGCCGCGCGCGCCGACCTCGGGTGGACGCTGCTCGCGCGCGGACGGCCGCGCGAGGCGGACGCCGAGTTCGCGCGGGCGCTCGAGCTGGACCCGACCCACGCGCTGCCGCGTCAGCAGCTGGCGTGGCGCGAGCTCCTGACGGCGACGGCCCGGGGGGCCGCGTGAGCGCCCCCGGGCCGCGTGCGACCGCCGGCGCGGGCCGGCCCGGCCTAGGGCGTCGGCGCCGCCCCGGCGCCCGCGGCCGCCGGTTCCATCGGCGGGGTGTGGGCGTAGGCGTCGGGGCTCAACTGGTAGGCGCGCGCCTCCAGCTTGAACGCCGACGCGCGCACCTCGGCCAGGGCGGCGGCGTCCATGGTCTCGACCGAGACCAGCTCGAGGGTCTCCTTCGACTTCTCGCCCTCCCCGCGCCAGCCCACCTTCACGTTGCCGACGCCGCGGGCGTAGAACTTGAGCTGCTCGGCGCCGGGCTCCGAGACGGCGGTCTCCGAGATCACGATCACGTCGGGATAACGGCCCGCCGGGACGGTGAGCTCGAGGCCCGTCTGATCCACCTTCCCGCGGTCGGTCCAGCCCACCTTGGGCCCCCAGCCCTGCGCGTAGCTGCGCAGGCCCGTCGCCGGCCGGGCCGGCATCATGATGCCCGCGCGCGCGTCCTCGTAGCCGTGGATCCAGGCCGGGGTCGCGAGGACCTTGCCGTCCTCGTCGTACTCCTCGGGGTACTCGCCCATGCGCCAGACGTTCCCGTCGTCGTCCTGGGCGTAGAAGGCCAGTTCGGCCTCGGCCAGCCGGCCGCCGGCGTGGTCCAGGTCCCAGGTGACCACCGAGCGGATCCCGCCCACCACCTTGGTCAGGTCGGTGACGTGGATGATCACCTCGTGGGGCAGGAGCCGGCCGTCGTCCTCGACCGTCGAGCCCTTGAAGACATACCGCTTGCCCGGCTCGAGCGGGAGCCAGGGGTTGTCGATCCGCGTCGGGTGGGCGAACCGGGCGGGGTCGAGGACCTCGTACGGCGTGGTGACCGCGGGCAGACCCCCGCCGCCCTCGGCCGCCGGGGACGCCACGGGCCCGTCCGGCGCCGAGGCGCAGCCGCCGAGGGACAGGAGAACGGACAGGGCGACGACGCCGCGGGCCCGGGAGGAGCCGAGTGTCCGTGCGCGCGGGCCGGATCGAAGCGAGGGGAGATGCATGACGGGGAGACCTCCGGACGTGTGAGGGACGTGACCTCGGGAAAGTGTAGCCGAGCGCCGCGGCCGCTGTCAGCGGGAAGTTCGTGCCGACGGTTCGCGGAAGACGGCGACCGCCGGCCGGTGGCGCGTCCCCGCGGGCCGACGGCGGTCGCGGGAGCGGGCGCGCGGCAGCGCGCGGGCCGGACGCCTTGAAAGCGGGGAAGCGATGCGCGTACACTTGATGCGCTCCGATCATCGTGGTGGGCCTCGACGCGCCACCCGGGAGGCCGGTGGCCGAGCCCCGCGCAGCCGCGGGCGGCGACCGGCGTGCGGGCCCGCGGCGCCGTGTCGCGGTCGCCACCGGGCGGCCGGATCGGGGCCGGGAGAGCCCCGCTCCCGCTGTGGAGACGACCGGGGAGGGCGCGGGACGATCCTTCGCGGATCGCCGGCCCCGGGGTCAGGTCGAGAGGATCGAATCTCATGAGACGCCAACCGGGTCATCCGCTTGCCGACGCGCGACATCGCGTGCTCGCCGTGGGCCTGGCCGGGCTCGCCCTGACCGCCTGCGCCTCGGTCGATCCGCCCGCCGCCGGGGGGCCCGCCGGCGCCCGCGACTCGGTCGCGATCGCCTCCGCCGGCGACTGGGGCCTGCAGGCCGCGAACCTGGCGCCCCGCGGGACGCCCGCCCTCCACATGCCGCTGCGGCCGGGGTTCCGGCACGTGCTCGAGCGCAACGACGACCCCGAACACACCGGACGGGTCGAAGTCCGCGTGCTCGAGGGGACCGAACCGTTCGACGTGCCGGGGCTGGGCCGGTTCGAGTGCGCGGTGGTCGAGACCGAGGAGCTGCGGGACGGCGCGCTGGCGCGCCAGGTGCAGGAGTGGATGGCGGTCGACACGACGACACGGGCGGTCTACTGCTTCGGCGCGGTGAGCTGGGACGTGGATTCGCTGGGCGACCGGGTGTTCGCCGGGATGTGGCGGGTGGGCGACGGCGACGACGGTCCCGCGCCCGGGCCGGCGCTCGTGGTCCCGGGCCGTGCGGTGCGCGGCGAGCGGCACCGCGCGGTCGAGCGCGGGTCGGGCGCCGACGCCTACCTCGAGGTGATGGAGTCCGGCGTCGAGGTCGATGTGCCGGCGGGCACCTTCACCGACTGCGTCCGGATCCGGCAGCGCGACGCCGGCGATCCCGCGCGGTTCGAGGACCGCTGGTGGTGCCCGGGGATCGGGCTGGTCCGCGGCCGGTCCGACGGCGTGCTGGTGGCCTCCGACGCCCTGAAGAGCGACCTCTCCTCGTTCGGACGTCACCATCGCGCGGGCGCCGCGACGCCGTCGAGCGCCCGCCGGATCACGCCCGAGCAGGCCCAGGCGATCGCACTGAAGGAGGTCCCGGGCACCTTCCGGAACATCGTCATCGAGCGGCGGGGCCCGCGCCTCGTCTACACGGTGGAGATCATCGCCCGCAAGGACGGGGTCGAGACCGACGTCTTCGTGGACGTCGCGACGGGCGCCGTGGTCGCGACGGAGCGCTGAACGTGGACGCGCCGCGACCGGGCCCCGGCGGCGCGTCCCTCACGATTCCCCACGAGGCCCGAGTCCAGAGGATGAAGCGAGCCATGGGTCGGAGTTTCCGGAACGTCTTGAACGCGGCCGTGCTGCTCCTGGTCGCCGGTCCCGTCGGCGCCCAGTCGGGGGCCGCGGCCGGCACCGAGGAGTTCGGCCTCACCCAGCGCGAGCTGGTCCAGGCCATCGAGAAGGTCGAGGCCGCGATCGCGAAGTGCATGCGGGAGCAGGGATTCACCTACGTGCCGGCGGACTATGCCACCGTCCGCAAGGGCATGACCTCGGACAAGAACCTCCCGGGGATGAGCGACGAGGAGTTCGTCAGCAAGTACGGCTGGGGCATCTCGACGCTCTACAGCGGCCGGCCGCCCCAGCTCGCCGAGGGCTACAGCCCGGCGCGCGCCGGCCTCGGCCCGCGCAACGTGGAGATCTACCGCCGGCTCCCGCCCGCGGACCAGGTCGCCTACAACCGGGCGCTGCTGGGCAACAACCTCAACGTGACCTTCGCCGTGGCGCTCGAGATCGAGGACTTCTCCGGGTGCGGGGGCTGCACGCGCACCGCGATCGCCGAGGTCTTCAAGCCCGACCAGCTGACCGCCACCTACTACAACCCCACCGACGCGATGGTCCACCGCGACCCGCGCATGAAGGCGGCGCTGCGCTACTACGCGCTCGAGATGCGCAAGGCGGGTTTCAGCTACAACCACCCGGACGAGGCCGAGAACCACATCCGCCACCGGCTCGCCGCGCTCACCGAGGGCGGCACCCTGACGCCGGCGGCGATGTCGCCCGAGCAGCGGGCGGCGCTCAAGGAGCTCCAGACCTACGAGCTGCGGGCGGCGGCGAAGAACCACGAGCTCAAGCGCAAGGTCTTCGACCCGCTCGAAGCGAAGATCCAGCGGGAGCTCTTCGCGCGTGAGATCAAGTGACCCCGGTCGGCCCGTCGACCGGGGGGGACCGCAGGTCGTGAGCGGCCAGCGCAGCCGGGTCCTGGGCGCGGTCGTCGCGATCGTCCTGGTCGCGGCGCTCGCGGGCTGGTGGGGCTTCACCCGCGTCCGCTCCCCGGCCGACGTGGCGGCCCGCACCGCCGCGCCCACCCCGTCGCCGATCCTGGTGCCGGTCGAGGAGCGCGTGCTGAGCTCCAACATCGTGACGCGCGGCACCGCCCGCTTCGGCCTGCCGCAGCCGGTCTCGATCGCGCCCTCGCTGCTGAAGGCCCAGCCGGGGCTCATCACGACGCTGCCGGCGCGCAACGCCACGCTGCGCGAGGGGGCCGTCCTGCTGCGCGCCTCCGGGCGCCCGGTGTTCCTGCTGGCCGGGCGCACGCCCGCCTACCGCGACCTGTCGCCGGGGGACTCGGGGGAGGACGTGCGCCAGCTCCAGCACGCGCTCGCCCGCCTCGGGCATCACGCCGGCGGGGCCACCGGCGTGTACGACGAGGCGACCGCGAAGGCGGTCACCGCCTGGTACCGCGGCGCGGGCTGGGACCCGTTCGGACCCACCCCCGAGCAGCAGGCGCAGCTCCGCGCGCTCGAGCGCGAGGCGGCCGACGCCGAGAAGCTGCGGGTCTCGACCGCCGGCGCGGTGGCGTCCGCCGCGCTCGGGGTCGAGTCGGCCCGCGCCACCGCCGACCACCTCGAGCGGGTGGCGGGCGCCGAGGTGGCGACCGCGACCGCGGAGCGCGCGCGCGTGGTGCTCGACCCGCGCCAGACCGAGGCCGCGCGCGCGGCGGCCGAGGCGACCCTCCAGAAGGCGCAGGCGGGGGTCAAGGCGGCGCGTCTGGCCGGCGAGGTCGCGGTGCGGACCGCGGTCGACGCCCAGAAGGCCGCCGAGATCGACGCCCGGCTCGCCGCCGAGCGGGCCGACCGGCTCGCGAGCGACCTGACCGCGCTCCAGCGCCGTCTCGGCGTGCAGGTGCCGGTGGACGAGGTGGTGTTCCTGCCGTCGCTCCCGGTCCGGGTCCAGGAGGTGACGGCGGTGGTCGGGGACCCCGCGCGGGGGCCGGTCCTCTCCGTGACCGACCAGCAGCTCGCGATCGACTCGGCGGTGCCGATCGAGAACGCGCCGTTCGTGAAGCCCGGCATGAGGGTGGAGATCACCGAGCCCTCGCTCGGGGTGAACGCCCGCGGCACGGTCGTGCGGGTCGCGGACGGGCCGGGCACCAACGGCGTGGACGGCTACCACGTCTACTTCGAGGTGCGGGTGGACGAGTCGCCGACCCCGATCCAGGGCTTCTCCGTGCGGCTCACGATCCCGATCCAGTCGAGCCGCGGGGCGGTGCTCGCGGTCCCGATCAGCGCCGTCTCGCTGGCGGCGGACGGCACCTCGCGGGTGCAGGCGCAGGCGGGCAGCGGGCTCGAGTACGTCGTGGTCGAGCCGGGGCTCTCGGCGGACGGGTTCGTCGAGGTGTCCCCGATCCGTGGGACGCTGAAGCGGGGCCAGCTCGTCGTGGTGGGCTACGAGAGCGCGGCGCCGGCCGGGAGCCCATGAGCGAGCGGGGGACCGGCGCCACCCCGGCGGTGCTGGAGCTGCTCGGGGTGTGCCGGGTGTACGGGAGCGAGCCGGCGATCCACGCCCTGGTGGACGTGGACCTGCGGGTGGAGCGCGGCGAGTGGCTCGCCGTCACCGGGCCCTCGGGGGCGGGGAAGTCCACGCTCCTCAACATCCTCGGCTGCCTCGACCGGCCCACGCGCGGCCGCTACCTGATCGACGGCATCGACACCACCGACCTCGGCGATCGCGCGCGGACCGGACTGCGCAGCCGCCGCATCGGGTTCGTGTTCCAGTCGTTCCACCTCCTGTCGTACCGCACCGCGCTCGAGAACGTGATGCTGGCGGAGGTCTACCGCAGGACCCCGCGGGCCGGGCGCCGGGAGCGCGCCCTGGCGGCGCTCGAGCGGGTGGGGATGGCGCACCGCGCCGGCGCCTCGCCGGCCAAGCTGTCGGGCGGCGAACGCCAGCGCGTGGCGATCGCGCGGGCGCTGCTGGGCTCGCCCAGCCTGCTGCTGTGCGACGAGCCGACCGGGAACCTCGACACGAAGTCGTCCGCGGCGATCATCGAGCTGTTCGAGCGCCTGAACGAGGAGGGCCTCACGCTGGTCGTGGTGACCCACAACGAGGCGATCGCCGAGCGGGCCCGGCGCCGCGTGCACATCGTCGACGGGCGGCTCGGCCATCTGCCCGCGGGCCCGGCGCGCCGCGCGGAGGCCGCGGCGGGCGGGGAGGAGGAGGGGCGCAGCGTCGGCGAGCACGTGGACGAGGCCCTGACGCGGGCCGCCCACCTGCATTTCCAGGCCGGCACGCACAGC
>CAZKQE010000011.1:9934-20954 GCA_964554725.1 uncultured bacterium | reverse complement strand
GTGAGGGACGAGGCCGAGATCCGCGGGCACCGCCGCACCTACGTGGGCGCGCTTCCGGGTCGGGTCATCCAGGCGATGAAGAAGGCGGGCACGGTCAACCCGATCTTGATCCTCGACGAGGTCGACAAGATGGGCGCCGACATGAGGGGCGACCCCGCGGCGGCGCTGTTGGAGGTGCTCGACCCCGACCAGAACAGCACCTTCGTCGACCACTACATCGACGTGCCCTACGACATTTCGCACGCGATGTTCATCTGCACGGCGAACAACCGCGAGACGATCCCCGCGCCGCTCTACGACCGCATGGAGGTCATCGAGATCGCGGGCTACACCCGCGTCGAGAAGCTGAACATCGCGCGGGAGTACATCGGCCCGAAGTCGCTCGAGGAGCACGGGCTCACCCCCGAGCGGCTGGAGTGGCTCGACGAGGGCTACCTCTCGCTCATCGACAGCTACACGCGCGAGGCCGGCGTGCGGAACCTCGAGCGCGAGCTGGCGGGTCTGTGCCGCAAGGTCGCCAAGCGCAAGGCCGCCGGCCGTCTGCGCGGCCGCGTGACGATCACCGCCGACAACCTGTCGCGCTTCCTCGGGCCCACCCGCTTCCTCGACTCGGTGATCGAGCGCCGCGAGCGCGTCGGGGTGGCGAACGGACTCGCCTGGACCGAGGTGGGGGGCGACGTGCTGACGATCGAGGTGAGCGTGCTGCCCGGCAAGGGCGAGCTGCTGCTCACCGGCAAGCTGGGCGACGTCATGCGCGAGTCGGGGCAGGCGGCGCTCTCCTACGCGCGCTCGCGCGCCACCCGGCTCGGGCTCGACAAGTGGTTCTATCGCGACATCGACATCCACGTCCACATCCCCGAGGGCGCGAGCCCCAAGGACGGCCCCTCGGCCGGCATCACGATGTGCGTGGCGCTGGTGAGCGCGCTCACCGGCATCCCGACCCGCCCGGACGTGGCGATGACCGGCGAGATCACCCTGCGCGGCACGGTGATGGGGATCGGCGGCCTCAACGAGAAGACGGTCGCCGCCCGCCGCGCCGGCATCCAGACGCTGCTGATCCCGCGCGCGAACGAGAAGGACCTGGTCGAGGTGCCCGAGGACGTGCGCGACGCGCTCGAGTTCGTGCTGGTCGAGAACATGGACGAGGTGCTCCAGCACGCGCTCGAGCGCCCGCTCCCCGGCGTCGCCAAGCCGGCCCCCGAAGGGACCGGCGAGGAACCCCCCGCGAGCTACGCGCACTAGGGCGATGGGCGTTCCCGAGGCCGCGCCGGCCGCGCGCCGCACCCGGCTGTTCACGCCGGGGCCGGTCGAGATCCCGGAGCGCATCCTGCGCGCGCTCGCGCAGGAGCCGCCCCACCACCGCACGGACGGGTTCCGCGAGGTGATGCGGCGCGTCACCGCCTCGCTCCGCCGCCTGCACGGCACCGAGGGCGAGGTGTTCCTGCTCGCCGCCTCCGGCACCGGGGCGATGGAGGCCGCGGTCGTCAACCTGATGGCCCCCGGCGAGCGGGCGCTGGTCGTGGCGGGCGGCAAGTTCGGCGAGCGCTGGGCGGCGCTGCTGCGCGCCTACGGGATCGCCCACGAGCTGGTCGAGGTCGAGTGGGGGGCGGCGGTGGACCCGGGCGAGGTGCGCGCGCGGCTCGAGCGCGACGCCGGCCTGGTCGCGGTGTTCGCCACCCAGAGCGAGACCTCGACCGGCGCGCTCCACGACGTCGAAGCCCTCGCCCGCGTCACCCGCGACCTGTCGCGGCGCCTGGTGGTGGACGCGGTGACCGGGATCGGCGTGCACCCGCTGCCGCAGGACGCGTGGGGGGTGGACGTGGTGGTGTGCGGCTCGCAGAAGGGGCTCATGATCCCGCCCGGGATCGCCACCGTGAGCGTCGCCCCCGCGGCCGCGGCACGGCTCGAGGGCGAGCGCCTGCCGCGCTTCTACTTCGACCTGCGCAAGGCGCGGAAGAGCGCGCCGGCGGGCGAGACCGCGTTCACGCCGCCCGTGAGCCTGGTGCTGGCGCTCGAAGAGTCGCTGCGGATGATCGAGGAGGAGGGGCTCGCGGCCGTCCACCGGCGTCACGCGCGCCTCGCCGCCGCCGTCCGCGCCGGCGCCGAGGCGCTCGGGTTCGCGGTCTTCTCCACGAGCCCCTCGCACGCCGTGACGGCGCTCACGCCGCCCGCGGGCATCGAGGCGCCGGCGGTGGTGAAGCGGCTGCGCGACACCCACGCCATGGTGGTGGCGGGCGGGCAGGACCGGCTCAAGGGCCGCATCCTGCGCATCGGCCACATGGGGGCCTACACGCTCGCCGACATGGTCGCCGTGGTCGAGGCGCTCGAGGAGTGCGTGAACGCGCTCGGCGCCCCCGCCGCGGGCGGGGCCGCCGCGGCGCGGGCCGCGTGGGAGCGCGCATGAAGGTGCTGGTCGCCGACGCGCTCGACCCCGCCGCGCTCGCGCGGCTGCGCGCCGCCGGCCACGAGGTGGTCGAGCACGGCGGCCTCCAGGGCGCCGCACTGGTCGCGGCCCTCGACGGCGTGCAGGGCCTGATCGTGCGCGGCGCCACGAAGGTCACCGGCGAGGTGCTGCGCGCCGCTCCCTCGCTGCGCGCCGTGGTGCGGGCCGGCACCGGGCTCGACAACGTGGACGCGGAGGCCGCCCGCGAGTGCGGGATCGCGGTCGCCAACACCCCGGCCGCCAACGCGGTCTCGGTCGCCGAGCTGGTGTTCGGGCTGCTGCTCGCGCTCGAGCGCCATCTGGTCGAGGCCGCGGACGAGCTGCGGCGCGGGCGGTGGGAGAAGAACCGCCACGGCGGCCGCGAGCTGGCCGGGCGCACGATGGGGCTGCTCGGCTTCGGCCGCATCGGCCGCGAGGTGGCCCTGCGGGCGCGCGCCTTCGGCATGGAGGTGATCGCCTGCGACCCGCTGCTGCCCGCGTGGCCGGCGGGCTACGAGTGGGTGCAGCCCGTGACGCGGGACGAGCTGCTCGCCGGCTGCGATGTGCTCTCGCTCCACGTGCCCCTCACGGACGGGACGCGCGGCTCGGTCGGAGCGCGCGAGCTGGCGCTCCTGCGCGCGGACGCCGTGGTGGTGAACTGCGCGCGCGGCGGGGTGCTCGACGAGGCCGCCCTCCACGACGCGCTGGTCGCCGGGCGGCTGCGCGGCGCCGCCCTCGACGTGTTCGAGCGCGAGCCCCCCGGCGCCCTGCCGCTCCTCTCGCTGCCCAACGTGATCGCCACCCCGCATCTCGGCGCCTCGACCGCCGAGGCGCAGCGCCGCGCCGGCCTCGAGGCCGCCGAGCTGCTGCTCCAGGCGCTGGCCGCCGCCCGCGCCTGAGCGCGCGCGCGCCGCGCCCGCACCGCCGGTTGCCCGACTTCCACGCGCTCTGTTAGCGTGCCGCGCGGTTTTCGCGCGGGGGAGGGACGGCATGCCGTGCACGGTGGTGGTGGGCGCCCAGTGGGGCGATGAGGGCAAGGGGAAGATCGTGGACGCCCTGAGCGAGCGCGCCGACGTGGTCGCGCGCTACCAGGGCGGCCCCAACGCCGGGCACAGCGTGATCCGCGACGGCGAGACGATCGTGCTCCACCTGGTCCCCTCCGGCATCATGGTGCCGGGCCGCCGCTGCCTGATCGGGAACGGCGTGGTGATCGACCTCGCCCGCCTGCGCGAGGAGGTCGCCGGCCTCGAGGCGTTCGGCGTCTCGGTGCGCGACCGGCTCGGCGTGAGCCCGGCCGCGCACCTGATCCTGCCCTACCACCAGGCGGTCGAGGCGGCCGCCGAGCGCGGCCCCGGGGCGATCGGCACCACCGGGCGCGGCATCGGCTTCGCCTACCGCGACAAGGCCGCCCGCGTGGGGCTCCGGGTGGGCGACCTGTTCGACCGCGAGCGGTTCGTGGCCCAGGTGGACCGCAACCTGTCGCGCCTCGCGCGCGAGTACCCGGAGGCGACGAGCCTCGCCGCGATGGACGGCGCGCGGCTCCACGACGGCCTGCGCGAGACCGCGGAGTGGATCGCGCCGCTCGTCACCGACGTCTCCGCCGAGCTGCACCGGGCGCTCGCGGACGGGAAGCGGGTGCTGCTCGAGGGGGCGCAGGGCACCCTGCTCGACCTGGACCACGGCACCTACCCGTTCGTCACCTCGTCGCCCGCCAGCGCCGCCGGCGCGCCGCTCGGCGTGGGCCTCGGCCCGCGCGCCGTGGACGACGTGGTGGGCGTGACCAAGGCGTACACGACCCGGGTCGGCCACGGCCCGTTCCCGACCGAGATGCCCGAGGCCGAAGCGCTGCGGCTGCGCGAGGCGGGCGAGGAGTACGGCGCCACCACCGGCCGCCCGCGCCGCTGCGGCTGGCTCGACCTGCCCGCGCTGCGCTACGCCGCGCGCGTGAACGGGCTCGACGCGCTGGTCGTCACCAAGCTCGACGTGCTCGACCGCTTCGACGAGATCCGCGCCGCCGAGGCGTACGAGGGCGTGCCCGGCGACGGCGCCTACCCGCCCGCCGGGCGCGGGCTCGAGGCCGTGACCCCGCGCTGGCGCGTGTTCCCGGGCTGGCGCACGCCCACCACCGGAGCGCGCCGCTGGAGCGACCTCCCCGCCGCCGCGCGCGCCTACCTCGAGTGGATCGAGCAGGCCTGCGGCGTCCCCATCCGCACGGTCTCGGTGGGCGCCGAGCGCGACGCCGAGGTGAGCCGGGGCTGAGACTGTCCGCGGCCCCGCGGCGGCCGCCCGCGGCTTGTCAGCCCTGCGGCCCGGGCGTAGCGTGGCCCGCGGCATCACGGTGACCCGTTAGCTCAGTCGGTAGAGCACCTGCCTTTTAAGCAGGGTGTCGCTGGTTCGATCCCAGCACGGGTCACCAACCTCGAGGCGCTTCGAAGGGCTGTCCCAACGGTCGATCGCCGAGGTTGCCTCTCACGCGCCAGCTCCTGCCCGTAGTAGAATCCTTTCTCGCTGGACCTGGTCGGGCGCCGTGCTCGAACCTCGCCCCCAGCGTTGCTGGAGGCCGCCATGCGCGGAGCACTCGTCTTCGTCGCTGTCCTGGTCGTTGTCCCGCAGCTGGGCACGGCATGGGCCGAGCCTCCACCTCTCTTCCTAACGATGTGGGGCAGCTTCGGGTCTGGGCCGGGGCAGTTCGCCGGCCCCGCGGGCGTCACCGTTGACGACGCTGGGCACGTCTACGTCACAGACCAGTGGAACTACCGTGTCTGCAAGTTCACCGACACGGGCCAGTTCCTACTGTCTTGGGGCACGCAAGGCAGCGGCCCCGGTCAGTTCGAACAGGTTGCGGGCATCGCCGCCGACACCTATGGACGTGTGCTGGTCGCCGACATCATCAACGATCGCGTGCAGGTGTTCGATTTCGACGGCGCATTCCTGTTCGAAGTGGGTGGCCCGGGATCGGGATCAGGACAGCTTCGGAACCCGCGCGATGTGGCAGTGGGCCCCACTGGGACGATCTACGTAGCGGATCACGGGAATGGACGAATAGCGACCTTTGACGCTGCCGGGGTTTTTCAAGGCTCGTTCGGCATGGATCAACTTGGAGAGCCTACCGGCGTGAGTGTCAGCCCAGCCGGTGACATCTTCGTGTGCGATGAACAAAACAGTATCAACGGGGTGCGCCGGTTCACGGCGTCGGGTGGATTTCTCCTCGGTTGGGGAACCGGGGGTTCGGATCCCGGCCAGTTCAATGGCCCGGCTGGAATCGCGGTGGATGCTGACGGAGGCGTGTACGTGGCGGATCACAACAATCACAGGGTTCAGAAGTTCGCGCCAGATGGAACGCTCTTGTCGTCTTGGGGTACTTCTGGGGTTGGGCCCGGTGAGTTCAACGTAACTCTCGATGTCGCCACTGGGCCCGCTGGCGTCGTGTACGTAACAGACGTGGGCAACTCACGGGTTCAGAAATTCGGATACCTGCCCGTCACCGCGGACGCATCAAGCTGGGGCCGGCTCAAGGCCCGCTATCGCTAGGTGGAGGCCGACATGCATCGAGCAAGAGGGTTCCTCTACGTTTGCGCGGGAGTGTGCTTCCTCGCGCTCGCCTACCATCTCGGGGCACAGAGCGCGGGGGCGCAGAGCACGATCATGACGGCAGCAAACTTGGAAGTAACTCCCTACTCGGCCCACTTCACCGGTGCCGTTGGGCGCATAGTTCACCACACGCCCGCCCCTCCCGCCACGTACACGATCGCCACTCCAGTGCCCGGAACGGAACCCATCGTTCACACCGGGTCCGATGGCATCTTCCTGACAGCAATCTTGGCGAACGGCGACATCTACCAGTGGGATGGAAGTACGTGGGTGCTCCGAGGCAACCTGATCGGAGGTGGTCCCACATCCGCGCAGTTCAACACGTTCGGTTCGCTCAAGTCCCGTTACCGCGGCGAGCGCGGGGGCGTGCAGCCGGCTGTGCAGGGCCGATAGGAACCTAGCGAGGGAAGGCCTCGTTGTCTTTGAATGGCCGCATGCCACCGTCGCTGCTCTTTGGCAGGAGCTCAAGTACGATGTTGTGGCTAAGGACACTCGTGCTCATCGGAGGGCCGATACTGATTTGCGCGTTTGGCTTCGCCTATGAAGGCAGTGGCGGAACCTCCATCCGAGGCATCGCGGTCGTCGTATCAGTGAGCCTGGTGGCTGTGGCGATCATGCTGGACTATCGTCCAACCACCACCCACCTGCTCATCTCATACCATCCGCGACGGCTACTCCGACACCCGGCATACGGAGAGCTCGGGCGCGTGATACTGGTCGAACTTGACCGCCTCGATAACGCATGCGCTGCAACGCCGCCGCAGGCAGACCGGGGCGAGGTTTTCGCGGCCCTTCCTCCAAGGGACTGGGAGTTCGTCTTTCTCGGACGGCCAGGGACCAGCGGCACGATGGTCTGGTCGCGAACCAGCAAGAACATCTTTCCTGACGACCATCTCCTCAACGGCCAGCTCTGGCAAGGTGTGCTAGAGGGGAAACTAGAAGCAGAGAAGGAGCCCTTCCTCGTCCTTAAGCTAGGGTGGACGCCCGATTATAGGCATCGGGTCTACCGGATGTTGCTTCGCGGCGACGAGCAACAACTCCTGTGCACGTTCCCAGTTGAGCTTCTGACACCCTGGAGAAGGTCGAAACGGTTGATGAAGCGACGTGAGTCGATTGCAGGCAAGTTCGGGCTTCGCTGCGTTGGAAACTATCCGGCAGACCATTACACAGACTCATTCGGAGACGATCAGCTTGTCTATCCGGAGTTTGGGCCGGGAGATGTCTATGAGGACGACATCTTCAAGTTTAGAATCGCCCACTATGATAACCGTGGGTTGGCTATGTAGCCCGCGGGGAGCACGGCTCGCAGCGAAGCGCGCGGCGCTCGCGTGCCCCAAGTTCCCGCTGTCGCCAACCTTGCGTCGAGTCCTTCCTAACTGGATCGACGCGAGTTCAACGAGTTCAAGAGTCGAGCGAGCTAGCAGGCGCCGCTGCCTGTAGTTGCGAGGCGCCCCAAGGGGTTGGTGACCTTGGGGCGATTTCGTGTGTATGGTCCCGCGCGGTCACGAGTGGACGCGAAAGGACGCTGAGACCGTAGCCAAAGCGTAGCCATGATGGCAGCCACCTGGTAGAGCTCGCGGGAGGGGCTGAAGAATAGGACGCTTGGAGGGGGCGGCATGCAATCAAGTCGATTGGTCGACTGCCTAAGAAAGATTGACGAAGGTCTACGGCTCGCTGAGTGGGCACCCATCATTCGACCTCTGGTCGATGTTGGAAACAATGCCGATCTCAGACAATCAAAGGCACTCTTGCGGCAGCTGGTGTGGAGCGCGCGCGAGAACTTCATGTCGCTCCGAGGGGAGCCATCGACCGCGGCCGTTCTGGAGACGTTTGGTCTTGTAGAGCTATTTGGTGAAGACATGCAAACCTACTTGCTGACAACAGTGCAATCGCGGAACGCCTCAGTGGACATTCACCGGAATCCTACCGACCTCGCGGCGTTCCTTGACTTCATCACACGAGTGGAAGCGGTGCATGCGCTCCGGATTGGCATGACAGAGCTAGTCGTTGCGCCCCGTCGTGAGGCACTTGGTACGGATGATGAGGCACTGGAGCTGCGCGTGCTCGACTTCGATGGCCACGGGCTGCTTCCGTCCCGACTCAAAGCGATTCTGGAAGCGATTGAGGACTTGCATGACGCCGTTGTCCAACTCGAGGGCAGCGACGGCGTATTCCGAATCTCTTACCTAGACTCCGGGAGTGATTGGATGGTGGCAGTCCAGAGTGTGCGGCCGTTGATTGAGCTGCTGAGGACTGCCTTGAGACAGTGGGAACGGATGCGAACGCTTGGGTTGGACGGTATGGCGCGAGAGGGCCACATTGCAATCCAGCACCTAGATCTCTTAAAGCGCATAGAGGAGGAACGGGAGAGCGGCAGACTTGCTGAGGACAAGGCGGATCACATTCGGGCACGAGTATTGTCGCGACTAGAAGCTCTGACCGCGTACGGTGTCGTTTCGGAGGCGGCGGAGGAGGCCGCGGTTGAAGCGCAGCGCAAGTTGCTGACGGCCCGGAGAGCCGCTGGGTTGTTGACGGAGAGTAAGGAGAGCGCGGACGAGCACGGCTCGTGACGGGACTGAACCGCCCCGGATTACCCGGAGGCTCTGTGGTTTGAGCGGCTAGGGCTTGGGCAGGAGGCATTGGGGTTTCTCCGGAGGCGTGGCCCCGAACAGCACCAAAAGATCCGGATTACCAACACAAGTGCGACAGGCAGGGCGTCGCCTTCTGGGCGATCTCGGAGGAACCCGGCTGCTTGTCTAGGCGCCCTCAGCACCCCCGCCCTGTCCACGCCGTTCACACGTGTCAACGTAGTTACCGGTTCCGGGGCGAGTTTAGTGACAGGGTCGTCTCCGGCATCTGCCGCCCACGACACCAACGCACGGCGTGGCCATGAAGCCACCTAACGCTCGTAAGAACAGCCACATACGCCTCCAAGCCCCAGCCCACCACCCCACGCCCTCACGCCTCCCCCCAAAATCTGTCAACTTCCTGCAAATCCGCCCGTAGGTGGGCGGCATCTAGAGGGTTGTCGCGGACCGGGCCGACAGGCCGATATGCCCGTGTGCCGCGCTCGTCCGAGGTCGCGCTCCCAGACCAAGGCCTGAAGCGGAGAAAGGAAGTTGAGCGACGTCGATTGCAACTCCGTTCTGGAACAGCTGTCGGAATTCCTTGATGCGGATGCGCGTGAGGAACTGTGCCGGGAGATCGCGGCCCACATGGAGCGATGTCCCGACTGTCGCATCAAGGTGGACAAGGTGAAGAAGACCATCATGCTCTATCAGAACGGGGGTCCCGCCACCGAGCTGCCGGTCCAGGTGACGGCGAAGCTCGCGGCGGCCCTCGCGCGCGAGTACGGCGGACGGGGGTCGTCGGCGCGCGGCGATTGACAGCGCGCGACATCCACCCCTAGACTGCCCGCCGCTTCGAACCGCACGAACGCCCGCGCGACCCTCCGGTCCGCGGGCGGTTCCATGTCCCGTCGCGGGCCCGACCCGCCAAGGAGAGCGATGCGCCCGCACCCACCCATCGTCCGTGTCCGGCCGGCGTCGCCACGCGCCCGGCGCGGCGGGGGGCGCTAGATGGAGCGCGTCGGCATCCTCGGCCTGCCGCAGTCGGGCAAGAGCACGGTGTTCGAGATCCTGGTGCGCGGGGCGGGCGCCCAGGCGGCGACCACATCGGGGCGCGAGCAGGTGGCGGTCATCGTCGTCCCCGACGAGCGCATGGACCGGCTGTCGGCGATGTACGAGCCGAAGAAGACGACCCGCGCCTGCATCCAGTTCGTGGACACGGTGGCGGCCGGCCAGGCGAGCGCCCGTGCCGCGGCGAAGGGCCCGGACCTCTTCTCCGGTGTGCGCAACTGCGACGCGCTGCTCGGGGTGGTGCGCGACTTCGAGAACCCGGCGGTGCCGGCCGAGCGCGGCGTGGACCCGGCCCGCGACCTCCGGGCGCTCGAGAGCGAGCTGATCCTCAACGACCTGGCGATCGTCGAGTCGCGGCTCGAGAAGCTCGCGAAGGAGCTGCGCGTGGGCCGCAAGGAGGGCGAGCGCGAGCACGCGCTGCTCTCACGGCTCCAGGAGATGCTCGAGGCGGAGCGCCCGCTGCGCGCGGAAGCCTTCGACGCCGAGGAGCGGAAGCTGCTCCGCGGCTTCCAGTTCCTCACGCTGAAGCCGCTGCTCGTGGTGGTGAACCAGGGCGAGGGCGAGGTCTCGCCGCTGCCCACGGCGGGCGCCCACACGCTGGTGGTCGGGCTGCGCGCCCACCTCGAACGCGAGGTGGTGGCGCTGCCGCCCGCCGAGCGCGACGCGTTCCGCCACGAGCTGGGGATCGAGCAGGACGGGCTCTCGCTCATCATCCGCGCCTGCTACCGGCTGCTCGGGCTCATCTCGTTCTTCACCGTCGGTCCCGACGAGGTGCGCGCCTGGACGCTGCGCGAGGGCGACCGCGCGCTCGACGCGGCGGGCGCCATCCACAGCGACCTGGCGAAGGGCTTCATCCGCGCCGAGGTCACCCCCTACGCCACGCTGGTCGAGGCGGGCAGCGAGGCGGCGGTGCGCGCCCGCAACGGCTCGCGGCTCGAGGGGCGCGACTACCCGGTCCAGGACGGCGACTGCATCGAGATCCGCTTCAACAAGTGAACCCGCGCGCCGCCTGCCGGTGTAGGATGCGGTGCCGCCCGGGGGAGGGACCGATGGGACATCGCCGAGCCGTCGTCGTGATGCTGACCCTGCTCGTGCTCGCGGCACCCGCGCCCGCCGCGGCGCTGGGGCTCGCCGACGTCGAGGGGCACCTCTCGATCGGCTTCGCCCACGTCGAGTCGTCCGACTCGACCGCCACCCCGACCGGCTCGCTCTCGATCGGCGGCGGGGTGGACGTGCCGCTCACCGCGCGGCTGCGCGCGGGGGTGGACGCCGGGTACCACCTGCTCGGCTCGCGCACGCTGATCCAGGGCTCGCTCAGCTCGGGCATCGACTACAGCCTGTTCGAGGCGCTGGCGCTGGTCCACTGGTC
>CAZKQE010000011.1:1664-9834 GCA_964554725.1 uncultured bacterium | reverse complement strand
GCGATGCGCTACTGAGCGGCGGGCCGAAGCCCCCGCGGCGGCGTTTTTGACACCCCCCGCCACCCCCATTAGACTCCGCCGCCTTGAGCTCCTTCGGGGCGGGGTGAGAGTCCCCACCGGCGGTAGAGCCCGCGAGCGGAGGCGCCCGGCGCCCGGGACCCGGTCCCGGGGACGCAGCCAGCCGGCCGGCGCCCACTGCTGACCCGGTGCGATTCCGGGGCCGACCGTACAGTCGGGATGGAAGAAGGGGCGGGTCCGGCCATGGGTCGGGCCGTTTCCGGCGTTCCACCTTTCGCCCCGTGGTGGCGGTCCACCACGGGGCGTACTCACAGGTCCATGGCGGCTCCCTCGGACGACGATCTCCAGCGGTACATGCGGCGCGCGCTGCGGCTGGCGGAGCGCGGCCGCGGACGGGTGAATCCCAACCCCGTGGTCGGCGCCCTGGTGGTGCGCGGCGGGCGCGTGGTGGGCGAGGGCTGGCACGCGGCGCTGGGCGAGGCGCACGCCGAGACCCGCGCCCTCGAGCAGGCGGGCGCGCGGGCGCGCGGGGCGACCATGGTGGTCACGCTCGAGCCCTGCGCCCACACCGGGCGCACGCCGCCGTGCGCCGACGCGCTGATCGCCGCCGGCATCCGGCGCTGCGTCGTCGGGCTGCGCGACCCGAATCCGATCGTGAACGGGCGCGGCCTCGCGCGGCTGCGTGCGGCGGGGATCGCGGTCACGCTCGGGGTGGGGCGCGAGGCGGTGCGCCGCCAGCTCGCGGGCTACCTGCTGAGCCACACCGAGGGGCGCCCGCGCGTGACCCTCAAGCTGGCGGCGACCCTCGACGGCCGCATCGCCACCCGGAGCACGACCGGGCGGGCCGGTCGCCGGCGGCCGCCCGACCGGATCACCGGACCCGAGGCACGCCGCATGGTCCACCGCATGCGCGCGCGCGCCGACGCGATCGTGATCGGCGCGGGCGCCGCGCTCGCCGACGACCCGCGGCTCACCGCCCGCGGCGTGGGGGCGCGCCGGCAGCCGCTGCGGGTCGTGTGCGACACGCGGCTGCGCCTGCCGCGCACGCTGAAGCTGTTCCGCGCCGGGCGCGGGTCGGTGGTCGCCTGCGTGGCCGGGCTGCCGGCGGCGCGCCAGCGGCTGCTCGCGGGGCACGGGGTCGAGGTGTGGCCGGTCGCCGCCGCCCGCGGCGGCGTCTCGCCGCGCGCGCTGCTGCGGCGGCTGGCGCGCCGCGGCTGCCACGAGGTGCTGCTCGAGGGGGGCGCGGCGATGGCGACGGCGTGGCTGCGCGAGGGCGTCGTGGACCGCATCGCGCTCTTCACCGCCCCGCGCGTGACGGGCGCGGCGGGGCTCTCGTGGTGCGCGCGTCTGCCGCGCGCCCGCGGCGGGCGCGTGGTCGAGCAGCGGGTGGTGGGGGGCGACCTGTTCTGCATGGTCGAGCTGGGGGACTGATGTTCACCGGACTGGTCGAGGAGCTGGGCACGATCGAGGCCATCGAGCCGCGCGGCGAGGGCCGCCGCTTCGGCATCCGCGCGGCGGCCGTGCTCGCGGACGCCCGCGTCGGCGACAGCCTGGCGGTGGACGGCTGCTGCCTGACGCTGGTCGAGCGTGCGGACGACCGCTTCGCCGTCGAGGCGGTGCCCGAGACGCTCGCGCGCACCACGCTGGGCGAGCGGCGCGCCGGCGACCGGGTGAACCTCGAACGCGCGCTGCGGTTCGACCAGCGTCTGGGCGGGCACCTGGTGCAGGGGCACGTGGACGGTGTCGGCACGGTGCGCGCGGTGGTGCCCGAGGGGGCCGGCGCGCGGGTCACGATCGACGTGCCGGCGGCGCTCGCCCGCTTCGTCGCCGAGAAGGGCTCGCTCGCTGTGGACGGCGTGAGCCTCACGGTGGCGCGCGAGGTCGCGGACGGCTGCGAGGTCGTCCTGATCCCGCACACGCTCGCGCACACCACCGCCGGCGACTGGCGGGCGGGACGCCGGGTGAACCTGGAAGTGGACCTGGTCGCGCGTTATCTGGCACGGCTGCTCGACGAGAGCGGCGCATCGCGGAGGCCATCGTGAAGGCGAAGAGCACGCGGCGTTCGGGCCGCACCACCCCGCGGCGGGGACACCCGCCGGCGCGCGCGACGCTGCGTCGCGCCGCCCGCTCGCCGGGCCGGGTCGCCCGCAACGTCGCGGTCCACGGCCGGGCGACGCGGGCCGGGCGCCCCGTCGGCGCGGCGAAGACGCCGCGCGCGACCCGGGCGGCGCGCGACCCGGTGTTCATCCCGGTCGAGGAGGCGCTGCGGCGCGTGCGCGCCGGGAAGATGGTGATCGTCGTGGACGACGCCCGGCGCGAGAACGAGGGCGACCTGGTGTTCGCCGCCGAGAAGGCGACCCCGGAGATGGTGAACTTCGCCGTCAAGCACGGGCGCGGCATCCTGTGCGCGCCGATGGCGCCCGCGGTCGCCGACCGCCTGGGCCTGCGCCTCATGGTGAGCGACAACAGCTCGCGCTTCGGCACGCCGTTCACCGAGTCGGTGGACGCCCGCAAGGGCACCTCGACCGGCACCTCGGCGTTCGACCGCGCGCGCACGCTGCGGGCGCTCGCCGATCCGCGCACCCGTGGCACCGACCTCGACCGCCCGGGGCACATCTTCCCGCTGCGCGCGGTGCCGGGCGGCGTGCTGCGCCGCGCCGGGCACACCGAGGCGGCACCCGACCTGTGCGAGCTGGCGGGGCTGCAGCCGGTGGGCGGGCTGTGCGAGATCCTCTCCGAGACCGGGCGCATGGCGCGCATGCCGCAGCTCGTGCGCTTCGCCCGCCGGCACCGGCTCGGCATCCTCACGATCGGCGACCTGATCGCCTGGCGCCGCCGCCGCGAGGTGCTGGTCGAGCGGGTGGTGAGCGTGCCGCTGCCCACCGCCGAGGGCGAGTTCACGCTCCACCTCTACCAGTGCACGCTCGAGGGCGACCACCATCTGGCGCTGGTGAAGGGCAAGGTGGCGGGCGGCGGTCCGGCGCTGGTCCGGGTCCACTCGCAGTGCCTGACCGGCGACGTGCTGGGCTCGCAGCGCTGCGACTGCGGCGAGCAGCTCCACGCGGCGCTGCGGGCGATCGCCCGGCGCGGGCGCGGCGTGCTGCTCTACCTGCGGCAGGAGGGGCGCGGGATCGGCCTCGCGGCCAAGCTCAAGGCCTACGCGCTCCAGGACACCGGCCTCGACACGGTGGAGGCCAACGTGCGTCTCGGGTACCCTGCCGACCTGCGGGACTACGGGATCGGCGCCCAGATCCTCGCCGACCTCGGCGTGCGCGAGATCGAGCTGCTGACGAACAACCCGCGCAAGCTGGTGGGGCTCGAGGCGCACGGTCTCACGATCGTGCGCCGGGTGCCGATCCGCGTGCCGGCGACGCGGCACAACCGCAAGTACCTGGCGACCAAGCGCGACAAGCTCGGTCATCTGCTGGACCTCAAGCTGGGGGAGACCTGATGGCGGACGCAGCGCGCGACGGGCTCGACGCCGGCGGCCTCCGCTTCGGCGTGGTGGCCGCGCGCTGGAACGAGGCCTACGTACGCCGGCTCGTGGACGCGGCGCTCGAGGTGCTGCGCCGCCGCGGCGCGGCCGAGACCGACCTCGAGGTGACCTGGGTCCCCGGCTCGTTCGAGCTGCCGCTCGCCTGCCGCTGGGCCGCCGAGTCCGGCCGCTGGGACGCGGTGCTGGCCTTCGGCGTCCTCATCCGCGGCGAGACCGAGCACTTCCGGCTGATCGCCGAGAGCGCGACCCACGGGCTGCAGCGGGTGGCGCTCGAGACCGGCGTCCCGGTCCTGCACGGCGTGCTCGCCGTGCGCGACGCCGAGCAGGCCGCGGCGCGCACCGGCGGCGAGCTGGGGAACCGCGGCGCCGAGGTGGCGCTGGCCGCGGTGCGGATGGCGGGGCTGCGACGCCAGGCGGCGGCGCGTTGACGGCCTCCCCGGGCTCCACCCGCCGGCGGGCGCGCGAGGCGGCGTTCCGGCTCGCCTACCAGGCGGACGTCATGGCCGAGGGGTTCGAGGTGGACTGGAGCGCGCGCTGCGCCGAGGAGGGGCTCGACCCCGATCCCGACGAGCTGCTGCGCGACGTGCTCGGCGTCCTCAGCCGGCGCGCGGTCGAGGTGGACGAGCTGCTCCAGAGCGCGGCGCGCAACTGGGAGCTCGACCGGCTGGCCGCCACCGACCGCTCCGTGCTGCGCATCGCCACCGCCGAGCTGCTGGGCCGCCCCGGCACCCCGGCGCGGGTCATCCTCGACGAGGCGATCGAGATCGCGCGGCGGTTCGGCAGCGAGGAATCCGCCCGCTTCGTGAACGGCGTGCTCGACCAGGTCGCGCGCAGCCTGCGCCCCGGGGAGGTCTGATGCTCCACGCGATCGTCTCGGACATCCACGCGAACCTCGAGGCCCTCGAGGCGGTGCTGGCGGACATCGCGCGCTACAAGCCGGCGAGCATCGTCTGTCTCGGCGACTTCGTCGGCTACGGCGCCTCCCCGAACGAGTGCATCGACCGCCTGCGGCCGCTCATCCAGCACGCGGTGGTGGGGAACCACGACCTGGCGGCGGTCGGCCTGCTCAAGCTGACGTACTTCAACTCGAACGCGGCGGCGGCGGCGACCTGGACCGAGAACACGCTGAACCCCGAGAATCGCGCCTACCTCTCGGCGCTCCCGTTCTCGGTGCGCTGGCGCGACACGCTGCTCGTGCACGCCTCGCCCGCCGAGCCCGAGAACTGGCACTACGTCCTCACCCCGGTCGAGGCGAACACCGAGATGGACGCCTACCAGGAGGGGATCTGCTTCATCGGACACTCCCACTATCCCGGCGTCTTCGACCGGCTGGACGGGCGCATCCGCTACACGCGCGCGCCCGAGATCCGGATCGAACGCGGCCACCGCTACCTGGTGAACGTGGCGAGCGTCGGCCAGCCGCGCGACGGCGACCCGCGCGCCGGCTACCTGCTCTACGACGACGGCGAGAAGGTGCTGCGCCACGTGCGGCTCGAGTACGACCTGGCCGGGGCGATGAAGCGGATCTTCGACGCCGGGCTGCCCCGGTTCCTCGCCGAACGGCTGCAGTGGGGGGAATAGGGGTGGCGCGGGCGTCCACCCTCGGCCACTGGGAGTCCTACTGGCGCGGACACCGCCGCATCGAGGAGACCTACTCGACCGGCGACCGGCTCGTGCGCGAGATCCTCGCCGACGGTCCGGTCGCGGGGGCGCCGGTGCTCGAGGTCGGCGCCGGCTCCGGGCGCGACACGCTGGGTCTGGTCGCCGCCGGCGCGCTCGGCGTGGTGCTCGATTACTCGCCCGCCTCGCTGGCGCTCGTGCGCGAGCAGGCGCGGGCCCGCGGGCTCGCCGTCCACCTCGTCCAGGCCGACGCGCTGGCGATGCCGTTCCGCGACGGCGCCTTCACGGTGGTGTTCCACCAGGGGCTGCTCGAGCACTTCCGCGACCCGATGCCGCTGCTGCGCGAGAACGCGCGCGTCACCCGCCGCGGCGGCCGCGTGGTCGTGGACGTGCCGCAGACCGTCCACCTCTACACCGTGATGAAGCAGGTCCTGATCCTGTTCGACGCCTGGTTCGCCGGCTGGGAGACCCAGTTCACCCCGGGGGCGCTCGAGCGGCGCCTGCGCGCGGCGGGGCTCACGGTGCGGCGCACCTACGGCGACTGGATGGTGCCGGGGCTCGCCTACCGGGTGCTGCGCGAGACGCTGAAGCGCGGGCTCGGGCTCCGCCTGCCGCTCGAGCCGCGCGGACCCGGCTGGTGGGAGCGCGGGTGGCGGGCGTGGCGCGCGTGGCTCGCGCGCCGGCGCTGGGCGCTCTACACCTGCCACGTGATCGGCACGGTGGCCGAGCGCCCATGAGCGGCCGGGGGCGGCGGCCGGCCACGGGGCCGCGGCGGTGAGCGGGGCCGCGGGGGCGGGGCGCCGGCTGCTCGCCGTCAATTTCCGCGACCCGGCCCATCCCGAGGCGGGCGGGGCCGAGCTCCACCTCGCCCACATCCTGCGCGAGGCGGTGCGGCGCGGCTGGGCGGTGACCTGGCTCGCGAGCGGGTTCCCGGGCGGCGCCCCCGAAGTCGAGCACCAAGGCATCCGCGTGGTGCGGCGCGGCACGTGGTGGAACTTCAACTGGGTGGTGCCCGGGGTCCTGCGGCGCGAGTTCTCGGACCCCGCACCCGACCTGGTCGTGGAGGACATCAACAAGGTGCCGTGCTTCACCCCGTGGTGGACCCGCGCCCCGGTGGCGGTGATCGTGCCCCACCTGTTCGGCTCCACCGCGCTGCGCGAGACCTCGCTGCCGGCGGCGCTCTACGTCATGGCCCTCGAGGCGCTGATCCCCACCGCCTACCGCCGCTCGCCGGTGGTCGTCATCTCGGAGAGCACGCGCGACGACCTCGCCGCGCGCGGGATCGACCCGGCGCGGGTCACCGTCGTCCACTGCGGGCTCGACCACGACACCTACCGGGCCGATCCGGCGGTGGCGAAGAGCGAGGCGCCGACCGTGGTGTTCGTCGGCCGGCTGCGGCGCTACAAGGGCGTGGACTGGGTGATGCGCTCGTTCCCCGCCGTGCTCGCCCGGGTGCCCGCGGCGCGGCTGCTCGTGGTCGGCGACGGCCCGTTCGAGGGCCCGCTGCGGAAGGCGGCGGCGCGGCTCGGGGTCGCGGCGGCGGTCGAGTTCCTCGGCTTCCTGCCGGCGGCCGAGAAGGTGCGGCGGCTGCGGCAGGCGTGGGTGGTCGTGCAGCCCTCGCCCAAGGAGGGCTGGGGTCTCACGGTGGTCGAGGCCGGGGCGTGCGGGACCGCGGTGGTCGCCGCCGACAGTCCGGGGCTGCGCGACTCCGTGGTGCGCGACGCGACCGGGCTGCTGGTGCCCTACGGCGACGAGCGCGCGCTCGCGGAGGCGCTCGTGCGGGTGCTCGAGGACCGCCCGCTGCGCGAGCGCCTCGCCGCCGCCGGTCTCGCCCGGGCGCGGACGTTCTCGTGGCCGGCCTGCGGGGCGGCCTCGCTCGACGCGCTGACGGCGGGGCCGGCGGAGGGCCGGGCGTGAGCGCGCGCGAGGCGGGGGGCATCACCCGCAACCACGTCCTGCTCGCGCTGGCCAAGGCGGTGGTGAGCGTCGGGCTGTTGCTGTTCCTGTTCAAGCGCATCCCGCTCGACCAGTTCGCCGAGGCCGCGCGCGACGTGCGGGGCGGGTGGCTGGTCGCCGCCGGCCTGCTCCTGTTCGGCAGCAACCTGCTCGGCGCCCTGCAGTGGAGCCGGCTGCTCCACGTGGTCGAGATCCGCATCCCGTTCTGGAAGGTGTGCGCCTACTATCACGTCGGACTGTTCTTCAACAACTTCCTGCCGGCGGGGATCGGCGGCGACATCGCCCGCGTCGCCGACTCCTCCCGGCACGGCACCACGAAGACGGCGGCGCTGTCGGCGGTGATGATGGACCGCCTGATCGGCACCGTGGCGATCGCCAGCCTGGCGCTGGTGGCGACGCTGCCGGCGATCGACCGCTTCCACCTGACGCTCGCCTACCTGGCCGTGGTCGGCTTCTTCGCGCTCAGCGTCACGCTGGTGTGGGCGATCTTCCATCCCGCGCTGCTGCCGGCCTGCGAGCGCCTGCTCGCGCGCGTCGGCCTCGGCGGGCTCAGCCCGCACCTCGACGAGCTGGCGCTGCGGCTGGCGGGGTTCCGCGCCCGGCGCGGACTGTTCGCCGGCCTGTTCGCGCTCGCCGCGCTCACGCAGATCTCGCGCATCGGCGTGCACGCGCTGGTGGCGCGCGGGCTCGGGCTCGACATCCCGCTGGTCTACTTCTTCCTTTTCGTGCCGTTGCTGGCGGTGATAGTCTCCATGCCCATTTCGTTCAACGGCATCGGGGTACGGGAGGGGGCAGGGATCGTCCTGTTCGGGCTGGTGGGGGTGGAGCGGGCGGCCGCGTTCTCGCTGCAGTTCCTGACCTATCTGGTCATGGTCGCCGTGAGCCTCATCGGCGGCCTGGTGTTCCTGGCGCGCATCCCGCACCGCCGGGCCCGGGCCCGTCAATCCAAGGAGAGTTGATGGACTGGACCAAGCGGGCCCCGCTCGCCGTGAGCCTGGTCGTGTTCCTCGTCACCGCCGCCGTCTACTTCATCACCTTCTACCGGACGGTCCCGTTCTGGGACTCGGGCGAGTTCATCGC
>CAZKQE010000011.1:0-1564 GCA_964554725.1 uncultured bacterium | reverse complement strand
CTGCTGCTCGCGTTCTCGGACTCCTTCTGGGAGAACTCGATCGAGGCCGAGGTCTACGCCCTGATGAGCCTCGCCCAGATCCTCGTCTTCTGGCTGGGGCTGCGCTGGTGGGAGGCGCACGAACGGAGCCCGATCGCCGGGCCGCTGCTGGTGTGCGTCTACGTGATGTGGCTGTGCGTGGGGCTGCACCTCGGGGTCGGGATCATGGGGCTGCCCCTCATCCTGCTCGTGTGGCTGGTGGACCGGCGGGCGGCGCTGGTGTTCGCGATGCCGTTCCTCTCCGTGCTGTTCGTGACCACCGGGCTCGAGCGCATGGCGGGCGCGGTGCTGGCGATCTCGATGGTCGTGTACGGGATCATGGCCTCGCGCGGCAAGCTGGACGGCCGCGTGTGGACCGTCTCGGCGCTCGCCTCGCTCTACGGGCTCTACTTCGCGTTCGGCGACAAGGGCTTCACCTGGGGCGGCGCGGCGGTCGCGGTGGCCTCGCTGCTGGTGCCGCTCTACCTGCTCGCGCGGCGCAGCCGCGAGGGCCGCATCCTGGCGCTGGCGCTGTTCCTGATGGTCGCCGGCTACTCGACCCACGTCTACCTGCCGATCCGCGCCGCCCAGCGGCCGGCGATCAACGAGACCGCCCCGCACAACTGGAAGAACCTGCGCGACCAGCTCGAGCGCAAGCAGTACGGGGAGTCGAGCATGCTCGTGCGCCGCGGCGACGTGATCCGCACCCAGCTCGACAAGGAGTTCTGGCGCTACTTCAGCCGTCAGTGGCCGCTGTTCCCCACCGACCGCCTGATCGGGGCGCTGCTGCCGCTGCTGCTCGGGGTCGCGGGCGGGGTGTGGCAGGCGCGCCGCAACGGGACCTCGTTCCTCGCCACCGGCTCGTTCCTCGCCCTCACCACGGCCGGCATGATCGCCTTCCTCAACTTCAGCGACAACGAGGTGCGCGAGCGCGACTACTTCTTCCAGAGCGGCTACCACGCCTACACCCTGTGGATCACGATCGGCGCCGCCTGGCTCATCACCTGGGTGCGGGACTCGTTCCGGCCCGGCCGGGCGCAGCTGCTCGCCGCCGGCGCGTGCGGCCTGCTCATGGCGGCGCAGCCGTTCCTGCTCATGAAGAACCTGTGGTTCACCCACGACCGCCGCGGGAACTACGTCGCCCGCGACTACGCCTACAACATGCTGGCCCCGCTGGCGCCGAACTCGTTCGTGTTCACGAACGGGGACAACGACACCTTCCCGCTCTGGTACATGCAGGAGGTCGAGGGGTTCCGCAAGGACGTGCGGGTCGTGAACCTGAGCCTGCTGAACACGGACTGGTACATCCGCCAGCTGCGCGACGAGGAGCCGAAGGTCCCGATCGAGCTCGACGACAAGACCGTGGACATGCTGGGGTTCGGCGTGCTGCAGGACCACCGCACCGGCGGCTACATCTACACGAACCGCTTCATGGTGGACCACATCATGCAGCAGTGCCGCACCCCCGAGGGCGGCTGGAAGAAGCAGCCGTACTTCGCCGTCACGGTCCCCGACCACATGGGGCTCGACAAGTACTTCACCCACG
>CAZKQE010000010.1:0-20955 GCA_964554725.1 uncultured bacterium | reverse complement strand
TCCACACCGCGTCCGGCACGTCGCGGCCCTGGCTCCAGCGCGCCCGGTAGAAACCCGCCATCCACGCGCGCGCCCGCGTGTCCTCCAGCGGCCACAGGCTCATCACCATGGCGCGCGCGCCGGCCAGGTGCAGCGCCCGCCGCAGCCCGAACACCCCCTCGCCGGAGATCGCCTCGCCCCGGGCGGTCTCGCAGGCCGAGAGCACGACCGCGCGGGCGGAACGCAGGTCGAGCGCGGCGACCTCCTCCGCGGTGAGGATGCCGTCGTCCTCGCCCTCGGCGACCGAGAGCCTCCGGTTGGCCCCCGCCAGCGCCAGGCCGGCGCGCAGCAGGGCGGTCGCGGGGGCGTCGCCGGACGCGACGACGCCCGCTCCCCGCGAGAGCCCGGCCTCGACCCCGCAGCGCTGCGGCAGGAAGAAGCCGTGGGTGGCGATGTGCAGCTCCGAGGCTCCGGCCACCGCGCGGCGGAGCCGGGCCTCGGTCGCATCGTGCCCCCGCAGCTCGGTCGCGGCGCGGCCCGGTCGTCGCGCACGCCACTCGGCGAGGACGTCTCCGATCTCCAGCGCCGACGCCGGCAGACGGTCGAACGCCCGCCGCGCGAAGTCGTCGCAGCTGTCGGGCCCGCGCCGTACGGGAGCGGATCCGAGCGCCCGGGACGCGGCGCCGGAGCGGTCACCGAACGCGGGATCGCCGACCGCCACGAACGGGCCGTCGGACTCCGCGGGCGCGCCGGCGAGCAGATCGAGCTCGGCGGTGAGCAGCGCGATCGGCGGAGCGGACTCGACCAGGTAGCCCCCGTCGTCGGTCGGCAGCGCCGCCAGGTCCACGAGCTGGAGCTGTCCATCCGGGACCACGTACAGCCGCGCCGCGTCCCGCACGTGGGGCGCGATCGGGTCCCAGACCCGTCGGCGCAGATCCAGGGCGACGCGGCGATACCGTCGCTCGGCATCCGCCGTTCCCGCCGCCCCGGCTTCCGCGACCAGACGCCAGCGCTCGATCGCCGAGTCGATCGCCGCGGCCCCGCCGAGGGGCACGAGGGTCGCGCGCGCGGCGTCCGCGCGCTGCACGAAGGCGAGATAGGACTCGGGTCCGGCCGGCGATTCGTCGCTGCCGGTCGCGTGCGGGTCCGCCGCGGGCCGGACTCTCACGAAGGAGATGAGAGATGAGCGGCCGGGCAGCGCCGATCTCACCTCGGAGAGGCCCGGTGGTTCGACCGCGTCGCGCGGCCCGCCCGGGACGGGGCTCGCGAGGGCCTTCTCCGCGCGTTCGAGGTCCGCCCAGGCGCCGTCGAGCAGCGCGCGATGGGTGGCGGCGCTGCGGTCCCGGAGTCCGGCCACCCACAGCCGCGCAAGCCGGCGGCGTGCATCGGCAAGCACGCGCCGCGCCGAGTCCGTCCCGGCGCCGTGCCCCACGCCCCGGCGCCGGTCGATCGCGGCATCGAGGACCAGCGCCCGCGAGCGGATGGTCGCATCGTAGGCCCGCTCCGTGGCGGACGGATCGCGTCCCCCGGATCCGCCTGCCAGGGCGAGCAGGCGGTCGAGCGCGCGCGGCTCGGAGGCGGCGTACCCGAGGGCCTCGGCCTCGGTCAGGGATGCCATGGCGATGCGCGCCGCGCGACGCTGGAGCGCGGCGGCCCGGTCGGCCGCCTCGAGCGCCCGATCGGCCTCCCCGCGCGCGGCCGCGAGGCGGGCGATCGCGCCGAGGACCGCCACCCGCCGCGGGTGGTCGGGGCCGAGCCCGTCGCGGATCAGGGCGTCGGCGCTGTCGAGCGCTGCCGCCGCATCCGCGCTTCGATCCCTCAACTGGAGGATCCTCGCCCGCGTGACGAGCGCCTCGACGCGATCGGGGTGGCGCCCGAGGCCGGCGCGCTGCAGCGCGCGGTCGGCGCTGTCCGCATGCGCCGCGGCCTCCCCGAGCCGGCCGCGGGCGATCTCGCAGCGGGCCAGCGACAGCAGGGCGAGGGCCGTGGAGCCATGCCCGGGGCCGTGGACCTCGAGGCGGAGGGCGAGCGACTGCCGGTAGTAGGCCATGGCCTCGTCCGTCCGACCTGCCGCCTCCTCGATCCCGGCGAGCCCGGAGAGCGCCGTGGCCTGGTGGGTCTTGAGTCCGCGCGATGCCCGCAGGCCCGCGAGCCCCTTCTCGTAGTGAAGCCGGGCGCGTTCCGGATCTCCCGTGCGGCGGTGCGAGTCGGCGAGGAGTACGTGCAGATACCAGAGCGTGTCGCCCTCCGCCCGGTTGGCATCCTCGAGCAGCCGTCGCCCGGCGGCGAAGTCGCCCAGGGCATCCAGCGTGCCCGCCAGGTTCTGCAGGATCGCCGCCCGCCGGGAGGCGCCGCGCCCTGCGAGCAGCGAGTCGAGCGCGAGCGCCGCGCGGAAGTCCTCGACCGCCTCCTCGTAGCGTCCGAGCCCATGGTGGAGCACACCCAGGTTGATCCGGGTGAGCTGGACGCGGCGGTGGACCGGTCCGAACGAGCGCATGCGCAGGTCGAGCAGGCCGGTCTGGAACTCGAGCGCCTCGGCGAGCTTCCCGCGCGTCTCGAGCACGACGGCCAGGTTGTTGAGCGCCGACTGGTACCGCGGTTCGCCCGTGAGCCCCGCCGCGCGGCCCTCGGCGACCGCCGCGCGCATCAGCGACTCCGCGCGCGCCGGCTCGTTGGCCCAGTAGACGGAGCGGCCGAGGTCGTCGAGCGCCGTCATGAGGCCCACGCGCTCGCGGCCCTGTTTCGTCTCGAGGATGCGCACGGCGCGCTCGCGGACTTCGAGGGCGACCGCCTGCTCCCGCGCCGCCTCGGCCGCCGCCCCCAGCGTGCCGAGGGAGTGGGCGAGCTCGTGATGCCCGGGGCCCAGGGTGCGCTCCTTGACGCGGACGGCAGCCAGCGCCCAGTGGAGGGCGAGCGAGTCTGCGGACAGGTGCGGCTGAGACCTGTACTCCGACCAGAGCTCCATCACCCGAACCAGCGCGAGCGAGTCCACCGATCCGCGCGCCCGCACGCGGGCGGCGAGACGGTCGACGAGCGCGCGCAGCGAGTCGGTGCGGGAGTCGACGATGAGCCGGCGCGCGAGGGCGAGCGTGTCGGGATGGTCCGGCGCATCCGGCGCCGGGGCGCCCGCGACGGGGGCGAGCGTGCGCGGGGCAGCCGGCGGCCGGGCGCATCCCGGGACCAGGATGCCCGCGAGGATCACGACGACGCACAGGACGCGCAAGCGGCCTCCGGACGTTCCGTACGCCCACGAGAGTAGAGGGGCGTCGCGAGGGCGGTCAAAGGAAAGACGGCGGGACGAGCTTCCGTCCCGCCGCCCCTTCACGTGCGGTGTTCCCCCGAACCACCAGCACGCGATCACGCGCGGCCCGCGCGTCAGTCGCGGCAACCGTTTGCCACCCTCGTCATTCGAGCTTCACGACCCGGAGCACCGCCTGTTCCGTGCCCGAACGTGCGCGAATCAGGTAGACGCCCGCGGGCGCGATCCGATCACGGTCGTCCCGGCCGTCCCAGACGAGCGGCGTGACGCCCGGGGGGTAGAAGCCCCGCGCGAGCCGGGCCACACGGCGACCGGCGGCATCGAGAACGGTGACCTCCGCCATCGCGCCGCGCGACAGTCCCAAAGCGACCTTTGTGAACTCGGCGAATGGAGACGGACCCGATGCGATGAGAGTGAGACGATCCCTTGCCACCATCGGGAGCGGCGCGTCGACGACGACGGGCGGCGCCGTCGCGGCAGCCATCATGCCGTTCGCGGCATAGGTGCGCAGTTTGACCGTGTAGCTTCCCGCTTCGGCGTAGGTGTGCGAAGGGTTCACGAGAGCGGACACGGCCCCGTCTCCGAACGTCCAGTAGTTCTCGGTCGCACCGGATGAGGTGTTCGAGAAGCTCATGGACAACGGCGCGCCGGTACCCGTGGTGGCAAAAGACGCGGTTGGCGCGGCCCCAGTCGACGGCAGGTTCACCAGCGCACAGTCGTGGATCTGGTTCAGAGGGACCCCCGCGGCCATGAACGGGTTCGCGTGGATCGTCTGCCGCTCGAGCGTCAGGAAGCCCCAGGGTGAATCGCCGGGCGGAGCATACGTAGGATAGTTCCAGTGAGTCTGCATGATGCTGCGGCTGGCCACGGCAGAGGTGGCGGGCACGTCGGCCGGATGCGGGAGCCCGACCGTGTGCCCGAGTTCGTGGGCATAGGCACCCTCGGGCGTGCACGGCCAGCCCCCGACCCCGACGCCACCGGGACACGAACCGCCGGAGTAGCCGACGTTGTTGAACTCGGGGAAGATCTCGACACCGAGCAACGCGACTCCACAGTCAACGCCGCACCACTGCGCCGCGCCGGCCCACCATCCGGCTCCGTGCGCCCAGATGGCGGCCACCTTGCCGGGACTCCAGATCGGATACCCCGCCGACCCCATCTCCCCGAGCAGGGAACCCCACCAGTTCCCGTTGTTGAGGTAGTACTCCCGGGTCTGCGTCGCGAGGTACACCCGCACCGTCTCGGGATACTCGATCACCCACGTGCGCCCGCCGCTCGCGCACTGATACCAGGCCAGGATGTTCCGGGTCGCGCTCTTGATTCGAGCGAGGACGGCAGCGTTGTAGGACACGTTCGTCGGCACCACGTAGTGAATCGCGAGCGAATACGGAACGAGCGCCGGCCTCGCGTCCGTAGTCGAGGCGGGAAGCGGAAGGCCACCCCAGCGGCAGACGGCGGCATCCTCGGCCGCATCGGCAGCCTGGGTAAACGCGAGGAGCGCCCATGTCGTGGCCCACACGATGCGTCGGGCTGCGGCGGGGGCGGCCGCGCCCGCGCGGTTGGGGCGGCGTCCTTCGTGACCGGGGGGTGCTGCTGCGACGGGCGGCATATGTCCTCCTCTCCCGGGGCCGGCCACGACTCCCTCATCGGAGTCAGCCCGGGTCGTGGCGGAGGCGCCCCGGTATGCCATTAGGTCGACTCAGCGCGGCCGGTTGTGACATACGAAGACGATCCCCCGGCAGGGACTGGCCAGCACTCCGTGTCCCGGGGTGTCGAGCACGATTGGGCTTGATTCACTCGGTCGCTGCTTGGCAGGCTGGCTGGCGAGCATTGGAGAAACGATAGCGGTGCGCCCCCGTGTGATGAGTTCCCCCGCCGGCCTGGCGCCGATTCGATGTTGCCCGGTCCCGGCCGTCCCGTCCCGACCGACGGGAAGCAGGCCGAGACTCTTCTCACCTCGCGAGGGCTCGATGTCCGACACCCCGGACCGGCCGTATCCCGCTGGGACTACCGGTGCGACCCGGCCGCTCGCCCCCCTGGGGACCGCGGTGCGCATCGGGCCGTACCGCGTCCTGGATGAGATCGGACACGGTGGCATGGGCGTGGTCTATCTCGCCGAACAGGTCCACCCAGTCCGCCGACGTGTCGCCCTCAAGCTCATCCGCGGCGGCATGAACTCGCGCGACGTCATCGCCCGATTCGATGCCGAGCGGCAGGCTCTCGCCCTGATGAACCATCGCAACATCGCAACCGTGTTCGACGCAGGGGAGACGGACGATGGCCAGCCGTACATCGCGATGGAGTACGTCGACGGTCCGAACCTGATCGACTACTGCGACATGGAGCGGCTTCCGCTCCGGGAGCGACTGCGCCTGTTCATCCAGGTGTGTCGGGCCATCCACCACGCTCACCAGAATGCCGTGATCCATCGCGACGTCTCGCCGGGCAATATCCTCGTCGCGATGGACGACGGCATGCCGGTGCCCAAGATCATCGACTTCGGAATCGCCAAGTCCCTGTCGCAGCCGCTCACCGACCTGACGGTGTACACGCAGCGGAACCTCATCATCGGCAAACCCGCCTACATGCCGCCGGAACAACTCGGTATCGTCGGTGGGCCGATCGACGCCACAGCAGACATCTATGCGCTCGGCATCCTCCTGTACGAACTCCTGGTGGGGGCCCTGCCCCTGGATCTTGGCAATTTCCAGGACGGTGGCGTGGAGCTCGCGTTCTCCCGGCTGATCAACGAAGAGCCTCCTGTCCCCAGCAAGCGCGTCGGACAGCTCGGTGATCGTGCAGAGCGGGTCGCTGCAAAGCGCCAACTGGTCGTCGCCCGCCACGCGGCCGCGCTGCGGGGTGAGCTCGATTGGATCGTGATGCGCGCGATCGAGCGGGAACGATCGCGCCGCTATCCATCGGCATCGGAGCTCGCAGCCGACGTCGAGCGATACCTCGAGGGCGAAGCGGTCCTGGCGCGGCCGCCGAGCACGGTTTATCGCCTCACGAAGCTCATGCGAAGGCATCGCGTGACCTTCGCCATGATCGTTGGCGTGTTCATCGCACTCGTCCTTGGCCTTGGGGTGGTGAGCAATCTCTACTTGCGTGCGGAGCACGAACGCCGCCGTGCGGAGTGGCAGACCTATCTCTCGAGCATCCGAGCGGCTTCCGCGAGCCTCCGCGATGGGGAGGTCCGCGAGGCCCAGCGGTGGCTTGCGGCGTGCGCCCCCGGACTCCGGGGGTGGGAGTGGGATCACCTGTTCCGGCGCACGGACGCGAGCCTGTTCGTGCTGCGAGGGATCGAGCAGCGAGGGGTCTGGGCGGGTTTCAGCCCCGATGGACGCACACTTGCCGCGACCTCGAGCCGCGGTGTCGTGCGCCTCTGGTCCTGGGGGGCAGGCGAGCCGAAGCCGCTTCGGAGCTACCGCACGCCGGGCGAGAATCTCTCTCTTGCCCGGTACAGTCCCGACGGGGACCGACTGGCGATCGGGGCGGTGGACAGCACCGTGGTGATCTGGGATGTCGCCACGGGGATCCTGAGCGCGGTCTACCGACCGACGATCGGCTACCTGCTTGGCCTGGCCTGGAGCCCGGATGGGCAGACGATCGCGATCTCCTCGGACCGGGCGAGCATCTCCGTGATCGAGTCGTCTACCGGCGTGGAGCGACTGCTCATTCCCTTGCCCAATGTCAGCGCATCTTGCGTGATCTACTCACGCGGCGGGGGAACCATCTTCGTCGGGCGAGACGACGGAGTGATCCACGAGTTCGACGCCCGCAGTGGAGGTTCCCGGGGGACCTTCGTCGGGCACGAGGCGAGCGTCATCGCGATCGCCTCGAGCCCCGATGGCGGGCGAATCGTCTCGGTGTCGATCGACCAGACCGTTCGGGTGTGGGACGTGCGAAGCCGCAGGGCGATCGCCGTGCTGCGAGACCACAGAGGGAACGTGAACGGAGTCTCGTTCCGCCCGGACGGACGATTCTTCGCCACGGCCTCCTATGACAAGACGGTTCGCATCTGGGATGCTGTGAGCCTCCGATGCACGCGTGTCCTTACAGGCCACGAGGCGTACATCTACCCCGTGGACTACAGTCCCGACGGGCGGTACCTCGTTTCCGGCAGCGACGACGAGACGGTGCGCATCTGGGACACCGCACAGCCTGAGAACCCCACAACGCTTGCGGGCGAGGCGAACGCCAGGGCCGCCGTCCCCCTGCCGGAGGGCAGGTTGGTCGCCGCCGACGGGACGGGGCGCCTCCTCCAATGGTCGAGCAGTGGTTCCCAGCCCGACAGGGTCGTGCAAGCCCACGCGGGAGACATCACCCAGCTTTCCGTCGCCAATGGCGGCCGCGTGATGGCGTCGCTCGGCGTCGATCACCGACTCGTGCTCTGGAAGCAAGATCTGCAGCCGATTGCCAGCGTCGACATCGATAGTCTGGGTGCCTTCTCCGCGTCACTCGGTCCGACGGGGGATCGCGTCGCCGTGGGGCGATACGACGGACGGGTGGAAGTCCACGGACTCGTGGATCGGGCCGTCCAGCGGATCGGTCGGCACCCCGACATGGTCCAGGGCGTCGTCTTCTCCCCGGACGGCGCCACGCTGGCCAGTAGTTCCTGGCGCGGGGGAATCGTTCTCTGGAACCTCGCATCGGGAGATACCATCGTCGCGCGTTTCCCTCGCGATGCCCCCATGCGTTTGGCGTTCTCCCGGGATGGCCGGTATCTGGTCGTCGGCACCTGGTCCGGAAAGGTCCAGATCCGGGACGCGAAGACGTTGAGGCTCGTGCACGACCTGAGCGGGCACAGCAGCGTGGTCTTCGCGGTCGCCTTCAGCCCGGACGGACAGCGCGTCGCCAGTGCGTCACAGGATCGAACCGTCCGGCTCTGGGACCCGGTCACGGGAGAGCCGCTGCTGACCCTGGAAGGGCACAGCGGTGGGGTCAACTCTGTGAGCTTCTCGGAGGATGGAAACGCGATCCTGACGGCATCGGATGATCGAACCGTGCGGGTCTGGCGGCGTTGATCCGGCGTGCCGCCGGCGTCCGCGGGCGGGCCATGGGCGGCAGGCTGGAGGCGCCTTCCCTCCGCCTCTTTCCTGCGGCGGTCCTGCAATCCGCCACATCGGGATCACATGACGGCAGGGTGTCGGGCCGTGAGCAAACGACTGCGCCGGGACCCCTCCCTCCCGGCCCCCGCAACACGATCAAGTCGCGCCATTGCCACGTCTTGCGATGCGCCGGCAGGCATCGCTGGAGCAGGCGTCGCAACCAGTCGCGTGGGGCCCGGGCAAGGTTGAGAACTCGTCACACCCTGCCCGCGAGCGCGGTCCATGCGCAGCGCCGAGGTTCGAAGGTCGTTCACCTTTCCGTCACTCCTTGCCCTGCCGCGGCGACTCTAGGGTGGGCGGGCGGCATGGGGCGGCGCGCCGGGCTTTCGCGGGGCGACGGTGGAGGAGAGCGGGCAGCGCACCGGGCGGCGCCGGGGGCCGGGAGCCGCAGAGGCCTGGCTGGACGCGGCCACCGGCGTCACCCCTTGCGGCGCGGCCGGGCCGCCGCTACCCTCGCCGTGCGATTCCCACCCGGATTCAGCAGCCGCTGACTCTCGGGCGCCGGCGCCGGTCATCCCCCGAACCCGCGCCGCGCCCGCACTCCCATTGGAGTTCCATGTCCGACTCCGGATCCCCCGGTCCGAAGCGCGAGCAGGACATCGACTGGGTGCGGGCGCGCGCCCGCATCCGGGAGCGGCTCCAGCAGCGGCTCGGGCGCGACGACCCGGCGCTCGACGACCTCACCCAGCAGGCCTCGATCGAGCTGCTGCGCGTCGTGCGGCGGGAGGGCGCGCTCACCCTCGAAGGATTGATCGCCGTGGTGACGCGCAGCATCGCGGTCGGCGAGATCCGTCGCCGGCAGCGGGAACGGGGTGGCAAGTCCCGCTGGGAGGCCGAGAACGCGTCGCCGGGCGGCAACCCCGGGCCGGGCTCGGAGCACGACGGCCGGGAGCCCGAGCTGCTCTGGTTCCTGCTCGTCCAGTACCTGCGCGCGCACGACCCGCGCGGGCACGATCTGGCGGTCGCCTACGCCGAGATGGGCGACTGGCGACAGGTGGCCGAGGCGATGGGTCAGGGCTACGATGCGACGCGGCAGCAGTGGTCGCGCGCGACCCGGCGCTTCATGGAGACGCTCCGCCGCGACCCGGGACCGTTCAAGGACTGGCTCGACGATGTCTGATCCCCCGATCGACGAACAGGAACACGACTGGTTCCGCGCCCGGCTCGACCGGCATGCGATGGGCATGCTCGACGAGGCGGAAGAGCGCCGTTTCCAGTCCCACGCCGCCGCCTGCGCGGATTGCGGTGAGGTGTTGAAGATCTCCCGGGAGAACCTGGCCCGCATCGCCCGCGAGGGCCACATCCCGGCGCGGCTGCTGGCGCGCTGGGACCGGGCGAGCAGCCGGCTGCGCGGCGTGGCGCGCCGCATGGTCCGCGAGCATCTCGAGAGCTGCGCCGAGTGCCGGCAGGATCTGGAATCGGTCGGCTTCAGGCCGGAGCTCGAGGTCGTCGCCGAGCTGGAGGGAGATCCCGATCCGGAAGCGGCGCCCGTCCCGGCGCCGGTCGCGCCGGCGCGCGAGATCCACCTCGTCCTCAACGGTCGGCGACGGTGGACGACAGGGTGGCTGGCCGGCGCAGCCGGGGCGGCGCTCGCGACCGCGGCGACGCTGCTGGTCGTCTCGACCCTCCCGCCACGACCACCCCCGACCGGCGACCCGGGCCCGGCGATGACCCTGCCGCCGGCGGAACCCACACCGGCCCCGGCTCCGGCAGCGGCTCCCCCGCTCCTCGCCCCACTGCCTCCGCCGCTCGAGCTGCGCGGCCCGCATCGCGGCCCGGGAGACGAGCCGGTGCCGTCGTTGCGGATCGGGCCCGACGCGCGCTACGTGCAGCTCGCCCTGCCGGAGTTGTTCCTGGCCGACAGCGTGACGATCGACCTGCGCATCGAGGGACCCGACGGCCGCACGTTGCTCGACGCGCGGCGGCGCTCCCACGAGCTCCACGCCCGGCGCACGCTGCTGTTCGGGAGCCCCGAGCAGGCGCTGGCCGCGGGCCGGTACCGGCTGGTCGTCCGCTCCCCGTTCGCGCGTGAGCCGCGGGTCGGGGACTTCCGCTTCGACCTCGTTCGCTAGCCCCGCCGGGCGACGGCGCGCGCCTGCGGTGCGGGTCGCGGTCCCCTCAGCCCCCGCTCCGCCACTCGGCCTCCGCCGCGCCCGCGCGGTGATTGCACCAGCGGGCCATCACGAAGAGCAGGTCGGCGAGGCGGTTGAGGTAGTGGAGGAGCCGCGGCTCGACCGTCGCCTCGGCGCCGAGGGCGACCACCCGGCGCTCGGCGCGGCGGCACACCGCGCGCGCGAGGTGGATCTGCGCGGCCAGCGCATGGCCCGCGGGCAGGATGAAGTGGACGAGCGGCGGCAGGTCGGCGTCGAGCCGGTCGATCGTCCGCTCGAGTGCGGCGACGTCGTCGTCGCCGATGCGATCGAGGCTGGCGAGCGGCGCCGGCGTGGTGGCCGCCAGCTCGGCGCCGAGCGAGAACAGGCGCGCCTGGATGGCGGCAAGGTCGGCCGTCACCCAGCCGCCCGCATCCATCGCCCGCGCCACCCCGAGGGCCGCGTTCAGCTCGTCCACGGTGCCGCAGGCCTCGATCCGCGGGTCGTCCTTGCGCACGCGGCCGGGCCCCAGCACGCCGGTGGTGCCGTCGTCGCCGGTGCGCGTGTAGATCTTCATGCGGACGAGGATAGGATCGCGCGCGGGCGCGCACAAGCCCGACCCACGTCTCGGACGATGTCCCGGACGCGCGCGCGGTCCGGGCGAGGGACGCCCGGGACTCGCGCGGACGCGATTCCGATGGTGGATCCTCGCCCGTCGGGTCGAGGGCCCGCTAGCGGTAGGTGGTCTTGAGCGTTCCCCAGGATGAGGCCCTTGCCGGAACCACCTTCGGATCGGTAGCGAGGCAGAAGATCGAGAATCGGTCGAGGCCCCGGGCCGTCGCGGTGTGCGCCACGGCATCGATCGTGGTCGGAAGCTCATCCCAGACGCCGGATCCCCGATCATACCGCCAGATGCGGATGTCCTGCTCGACGACGCCGGGCTCCAGCCGTCCGGCGTCGTATTCGAGGATCAGGTCAACGGCGAACCCGCCGGGCGGCAGATCGGTCCGAGCTTCCCAGTAGTCCGGATAGGCCGCTGCATTCGGCGCAGGAAGCGGCGTGGTGGGAGGAAGGCCCGTGACCCGCGTCGCGGTGATCGACCCCGCCGGACCAGACGACTTGTCGATGGTCAGCCCGGTGCCTGGAAACGCGAGGGGTCCGATGTCACCGGCGGCGGCGGCGGCGGCGCGGACCGGAGCGGGGGTCACGACGCGCCAGCGATAGTCGATGCTGCCCACGATGTCGCAGCCGGCCCCCCAGACGATGTGGTGATTGCAGAAGTCGAACCGGAACGTGCCGTTGACGGCTTCCTCCGCGGGGAGATCGATTGGAATGAGCACGTTCCCGGAGCGACCCAGGCTCCCCGAGAGACTTCCAATCTGATACGAGACCCCACAGAGGTATCCAGGGCAGTGATCGTTCCCGGAGAATCCCAGGCAGAAGTTGTGTCGGAGGAAGACGTACGAGCGGAAAAGGGATCCGACGGGCAGTAGGTCTCCGGGCACGAGGACTCCATCGAGCCGGGCACGCGCGTTGAACGTTCCGGTGACCGTGCCCCAGGCGTTCTGTCCATTGAACCCAGTCTGGCCGAAGGCGACCACCGGACCATGGGTCGTGCTGGACCTCGTGCAGGGCGTGCACGAGCCGGTCGGGCAGGCGAAGGCGCTCGAGGAGAAGGCCGACCCATCGGTCGCAAGGTCGTAGATCGTCTGCGCTTGGGCCGTCGTCGAGGCAAGGACCAGCCAGAGCGTGGCGGGGAAGAGGTGCGCAGGACGCATGGAGACTCTCCGGGTTCATGCCGCATGTGACGACGTTGTTCCGCCGGAGTCGGGGGCCCCGGAGTGCGTGGGAGGGCCCGCGGTCGCAAGCAGCCCTCACGAAGCCCGTCCGTTCCCATGGTCGCGTGGCGGCAGGATGTGTGACAGGGTCGCGATGCATGGCGCCCGTCAGCCCACGGGTCGATCGCGCGAAGGAGCGGCGCGCGGTTCAGCCCGGCGCGCGGGGAGTTCTTCGTCGTCGGGCCCGGATGACGCAGCCTGCCGCGCGGATCCGGAGCCCCACGTTGCATGGCCCGCATCGCTTGCGCCGGGACGCCGCGATGGTGCATATTCCTCCCCCTTTCGCGCATCCGGCTATCTCCACCCTCGAGACCGCATGACCGTTCGCGACACCCTGCCCGGCATCCTGAGGGGCGACGAGGCGACCGACCTCGCGCCCGGAGACCGCGAACGTCTCGAGTCCCTCGGACAGCAGGCGCTCGCCGACGGGCTGATCGCCCACCTGCGGGACGAGTGCGCCGCCCGGCTGCGGCAGGACGACCCGAGCCCGGCGGTCGAGTACCTGCTCGCCGTCGCCTGCGCGCTGAACGGCGAGATCGAGCGCGCGCACCAGACCCTGCTCACCCTCGGCGACCGGCTCGCCGCCGGCAAGCGGTGGGAGCCGCTGGCAGCGGTCGCCTCGCGGGCGCTCGAGCTGGAGGAGACCCACGCCGCGGCGAAGCTGCTGGTGCGAGCGCATGAAGGTCTGAAGAAGGACCCGGCGCGCATCCGGGCGCTCGAGCGCGCCTGGGAGATCGCCTCCGACGACCTCGAGCTGGGCCTGCTGCTGGTGGTGCGCCTCGGCGAGGCGGGCGAGGGCGAGCGCCGGCGCGGCCTCCTCACCGAGCTGCTGCCCCGGTTCGCCGAGGAGAAGCGCTACGCCGGCCTCGAGGAGGCCGCGCTGGAGTTCGTCGAGCACGCCGAGCCGGACTGCCTGGTGCGGCTGGTCGAGACGCTGCCGACGGTCGCCGCGCAGGGCGCCCTCGGCGAGTGCCGCCAGCTGCTCGAGACGGCGTTCCCGGTCGTGGCGAAGGCGGGGCAGGCGGGCGAGTGCGTGGCGGCGCTGCGCGCGGTGGTCGCGACCGCGGCCGCGGGCGGCGACGTGGACGCCAGCGAACCGTTCCGCGCGCCGTTGATCGAGGCGCTGCGCCAGGGGCCGGGGCGCGAGGTGCCGGACGCCGACGGGGTGATCGTCCAGGCGGGCTTCCGCGACCGCACGGTGCCGGTGCCGACCGCGCTCGAGCGGTTCGACCTGCTGGCGGCGCTCGCCCCGGGGCGGGCGGTGTTGCACGGCTCGTTCGGCGCCGGCCGCGTCACCGGCAACGACGGCGAGACGGTGCTCATCGACTTCGCGAAGAGCCGCGGGCACAAGATGCCCTACGCGGCCGCGCGGCGCAGCCTCACGCCGCTCGCCGAGGACGATCTGCGCCTGCTCCACCTCACGGCCCCGGCCGAGCTCGCGCGCATGCGTCAGGACGACCCGGGCGGCATGCTGGTGCGCGCGCTGCAGGCGATCGGCGGCTCGGCCGACGCGACCAAGCTCAAGGTGTTCCTGGTCGGCCATGCGCTGGTGCCGCCGGCCGAGTGGACGGCGTTCTTCCGTCGCGCCCGCGCGGCGGCGGTCAAGGACCCGCGCATCGACCATGCGCGCGCGTTCGAGCAGCACTATCAGCTGGCGAAGGAGGGCCCGGCGGGCGCGGCGCGCGAGGGCGACACGCCGCTCCCCAAGCTCGAGCCGCGCAAGCCGGTGAAGAGCAACCTGACCACCCTGCGCAAGTTCCTCTCGCAGCACCCGCAGGCCGAGGAGGCGGTGGCGCAGCGTTTCGGCCGCTACATCGAGCGCGCGCTGCTCGACGAGGAGGGGGCGCTCGGCGACCGGGCGCGCGCGGGGCTCTACTTCTCGCGCTGGTTCCCGCTCCGCCAGCCGGAGTGGACCGCGGCGCTCAAGGACCTGTGGGAGCGCGGGCTGTCGATCTCGGACCTGAGCGGCGAGGACGAGCAGATCGCCCTGCTCGAGGTCTCGCACGCGGTCGGGGTCGAGTCCGACGCCATCCTCTCGGCGCTCGATTCGCGCTTCGCCGCGGTGCGCGAGGCGGCGGGCCGGTTCCGCGAGCTGCTCGACGCCGACGGCCGCGCCACGCTGCGCCGGGTGCTGGTGGATCACGCGCCGCGCTACCCGGCCGCCGCGCTGCGGCTGCTCGAGGAGGAGCTGGCGGGCTCCGCCCCCGGGCCCGAGGCGTGGGACCTGCTGTGGGCGGCCTGCGCCCTGATCGAGGATCGCCCCAAGCCCTCGCTGGCGGAGAAGGTGCTGGGCTGGCTCGAGGACGGCGGCCCGTTCGACCGCCTTCTGCGGGGGGTGGCGCCCTCCGAGCGCCAGGCGCTGCGCATCGGCGTGCTGCTCCGGCAGTGGCGCTCGAGCGACCGTTATCTGTTCCCGGCCCTCGAGGCGGCCGGCCGGCTGGGGCTCGCGGAGGAGGTGGCGGCGGTGCGCTCGGCGCGCCAGCGGAAGACCGAACGGATGTTCGAGCAGGTGGGCAAGCAGGCCGATGTCGAGATCCCGGTGATGACCCGCGCGACCTGGGAGCGCCTGAAGAAGGAGCTGGAGCGGCTCGAGCGGGAGCTGAAGACCACGATCCCGGCGACGATCCAGCGGGCCCGCGAGCTGGGCGACCTCAAGGAGAACGCCGAGTACCATTCGGCGAAGCTCAAGCAGGCGAACGTCAGCAAGCAGGTGGCGTCCCTGCAGCTGCGCCTCACGCGCGCGCGCTTCGTCGAGGAGGCGGAGCTCAAGGACGGCGTGGTCGGCCTCGGCACCGAGGTGGTGCTCGAGAGCGAGCGCGACCTCACCACGTACTGGATCCTCGGCGAGGGCGAGCACCATCTGGGCGACCACGTGATCTCCTTCCAGACGCCCGTGGCCCGCGCGCTGATGGGGCGGACGATCGGCGACGAGGTGGACCTCGAGGTCGCGGGCGCGCGTGCGCGCTACCGGGTGGTCTCGGTGGAACGCAGGCTGCCGCCGCACGAGGCGGGCGCGGAGAGCGCGAGCCCCGCGTAGTCGCGGCGGGCCGCAAGCGCGCGGCGACCCGCGCGGGTAATGCGGTGCCAAACGCGCACGATGTTCCGCCGCACGGGCACGGAAGCGAAAGGCGTGCCGACCCGGGGCCCGCGTCGGACGTCCGCCTTGGCGACGACGCAGGTCGCCGCGCGACGCGAAATTTTCTTCGGAATACCCTTGGCTCGCGCGACGCCCTCACGCTATCTTCCGCGAGTGCTTGACCGCCCCCCGCCGTCGTCGAGACGCGGGCGTGGCCCCGGGCCGCGGGATCGCCGCGCGCGATCCTTCGCGATCCGGTGCAGGTGGGCGGCGACGACATTGAAGTTTGGCCGCAACCGCTGGACGACCTTTGCGTCGTCCGTTCTGTTGGGTCGGAAAGGGATTTCCCGCCGCCCACCCTGAGTTCCTCACCCTCGACCGCGCCGCCCGGCGCGGCGCGCGGCGCCGTCCGGCGCCGCGAACGCCGGAGGCACCGCGATGTCCCTGCAGGCGCGCGCCCAGGGGATCCCCCTCGAGGTGGACGACGCGCTGCGCGGCGTGCTGGCCCTGGGCCTGCTCGAGTCCGACGGCGCGAGCCTGGCCGCGCTGCCGCCCGAGTTCGCCGCCGAGTGCGACGCGGTCTGCGCACGCCTGACGGCGCGCCTCGCGGGCAAGTCCCCCGCCGACGTCCCCGGCGTCGCCGAGACGCGGGCGCTCTTCCACCAGCTCGACCTGGACCCCACCAAGACCCGCCCGAGCAGCGAGGCGCTGCTGCGTCGCGTGTTGCAGGGCAAGGGGTTACCGAAGGTCAACGCGGCCGTGGACGTGTGCAACCTGTGCTCGCTCGAGGACCAGATCCCGCTCGGACTCTACGACCGGGACCAGGTCCACGGCACCGTCCGGGCGCGCATCGGACGCGAGGGCGAGGGCTACGCGGGCATCCGCAAGCAGCGGGTCAACCTCGAGGGACGGCTGCTGCTCGCCGACGAGGAGGGGCCGTTCGGCGCCCCCACCTCGGACTCGCAGCGCACCGCCGTCAGCCTCAAGACCCGCAACCTGCTGGTCGTCCTGTTCTGCCCGCTCGAGCGGGCGGGCTCGGACCTCACGGCCGCACTCGAGCACATCGCCGGCCGCCTGACCCGCTACTGCTCGGCGAACGTCACCGCGGTCCGCGTCGCGCGCTGACGCGCGGCCGCACGGCGATTGACACCACCCGGGGGCGCCCCTAGGCTCCCGCCTCGCCGTGGGCACGGAGGCCGTCCGGCATCCCCGCCCTCATCCCGCCCCCGGCCGCATCGCCGGATCCGAGGCCTGGTTCGCACCCGATCCCGAAGGAGGGGAGCACTCCGATGAGACGACACATCGCAGTCACGCTGGTGCTCGCGCTGGCGGCGCTCGCGGGCACGGCCCCGCGCGCCGACGCGCAGCTCGCCGACAACCTCGGCGCGCTCACCGCCGACAACGCCCGCAAGTACCTGGGTCCGCTGCCCGACGCGCTCTCCGGCACCATGAACTCCGCCATCTTCACCACCGGCAAGGTGCCGAAGATGGGGCTCGGGCTCACGGTGGGCGTCAAGGTGATGGGGATCAAGTTCTCGGACTCGGACCGCCTGTTCACACCCACCGACCCGCCCGGCTTCACCAGCGTGGCGCCCGTGCAGCAGGCCCCGACGGTCATCGGCAACGGCTCGGCGGTGACGCAGAACGGGCAGGGCGGGGCCACCGTGTACTACCCGGGCGGCTTCGACATCGGCGAGTTCGCCTTCGCCGCGCCCCAGCTCTCGATCGGCTCGGTGATGGGAACCCGCGCCGTGGTGCGCTGGTTCGGCATGAACTTCGCCAGCGACAACTTCATCGAGAAGATCAGCTTCTTCGGCATCGGCGCGCAGCACTCGCTCTCGCAGTACCTGCCGGCGCTGCCGGTGGACCTGGCGGCGGGCGTGTTCTACCAGTCGCTCAAGATCAACGACTCGCTGCTGGACACGAAGGCGTTCCACATGGACGTCACCGGCAGCCGCAGCTTCAGCCTCCTGCAGCCGTACGCGGCGATCGGGTTCGACAGCTTCAAGATGGACGCCGCGTACGAGGACGCGACCAACCCGGGCAACAACATCGCCGTGGACTTCGATCGCAAGACCAGCGTCCATCTCACCGCCGGGGTGCTCGCGAACCTGGCCTTCGCCACGCTGCACGCGGAAGCGAACATCGCCGCCACCAACGGCGTCGCCGTCGGCCTCAGCTTCGGCCGCTGACAGGAGGGTCATTCGATGCGCCGTCTCCGATTCTGGCCTCAACTGACCCTCGTCCTCGCGCTCGCCGTGGGGAACGGGGGATGCGTGCTCATCCCCGAGATCAAGGACCGCATCGTCGAGCTGGCGGTGGGGGGCTCGACGGTGGTCGAGTTCGTCACCGGCGGGACCACCAGCGCGATCGACGAGACGAACACCGTGGACGTCGTGAGCGGGTTCAACCTGGCGCAGATCCTGGCCGACGCCGGGATCGACGTCGCGAACGTCACGAACATCGCCCTCTCGGGGGTCGAGTACCGGGTCACGGTACCCGATGCCGACGCCTCGCGGCAGGTGGTGAACGGGAACGTCACGATCTCGCGCGGTCTCGCGCTCAACCTCGACCTGATCTCCGGGTTCTCCGCGCCGGTCGGGGCGGCGAGCGGCTGGGAGGTGGCGCCGCTCGATCCCGGGGGCGCGGCGGTCACCGAGATCAACGCGATGCTGAACGAGATCCTGGCGGCGCTGAAGGGCGGGCCGCCGGCGAACACCACGCTGACCTACCACCTCACCGGGCAGGTCACGCCCGCCACCGCCTACCAGTTCACCTGGGAGCTCAAGGTGAAGGTCACGATCACCGGCACCGTGCAGGTGAGCGTCCCGACGTAGGCGCGGCGGCGTCCCCCGGCGCGCGAACGAAGAGGCCGCGGTCCCCGGCGGGGGCCGCGGCCTCGCTCCTGTGCGGCGCGAGCCCCGCGCTCAGCCGGCCCAGCGATTCGTGATCGGGAGCCGGCGGTCCTTGCCGAACGCGCGCGGCGAGATCTTGACCCCGGGCGGGCTCTGGCGCCGCTTGTACTCGGCGCGGTCCACCATGGCGATGACGCGGCGCACCAGCGCCTCGTCGTAGCCGAGGCCGGCGATCTCGGTCGCCGAGCGGTCCTCCTCGACGTAGAAGCGCAGGATGGGGTCGAGCACGTCATAGGGCGGCAGCGTGTCCTGGTCGGTCTGGTCGGGGCGCAGCTCGGCGCTCGGCGGGCGGCTCAGGGTGTGCGGCGGGATCGGCGCGTCGCCGCCGCGCCGGTTCCGGTACTGGGCGAGCTGGTAGACCATGGTCTTGTAGACGTCCTTGAGCACCGCGAAGCCGCCCGCCATGTCCCCGTAGAGCGTGGTGTAGCCGGCCGAGTACTCGCTCTTGTTGCCGGTGGTCAGCACCAGCCAGCCGAACTTGTTCGAGAGCGCCATCAGGTAGTTGCCGCGGATCCGCGCCTGTAGATTCTCCTCGGTGGTGTCGGCGGGGCGGCCGGTGAAGGCGGGCGCCAGCGCCGCCAGCGCCGCCTGGAACGCGCCCTCGATCGGGATCGAGTAGAAGCGCAGGCCGAGCGCGCGCGCCAGCCCCTCGGCGTCCTGCTTCGAGGCGGCCGAGGTGTACGGGGAGGGCATCGCCACCGCGACCACGCGCTGGGCGCCGATCGCGTCGGCGGCGATGCAGGCGCACAGCGCCGAGTCCACGCCGCCCGAGAGCCCCAGCACCGCGGCGTCGAACCCGTTCTTGCGCACGTAGTCGCGGGTGCCGAGCACCAGCGCGGCGTAGACCTCGGCGACCAGGTCGGGCTGCACCACCGCGACCCGACGCTCGAGCGCCGGGCGGGCGGCCACCGCGGTCGCCGTGCCGCCGTTGCCCGCGCCGGCCGGCGGTCCGGGCTCGTCCCCGGCGGTCGCCGCGCCGGCGGCCGGCAACTCGATGCGCTGCGTGCGCGCCCCGGAGTCGAGCGCCCGCTCCTTGCGCAGCCGCGGGTCGTGGAGCCGGGCGTTGAACACCGCGTCCAGCTCGACGTCCGCCACCACCAGGTCCTCGACGAACAGCTCGCCCTCGGCGAGCACCTGGCCCTGCTCGTCGACGATCAGGCTGTTGCCGTCGTAGACGATCTCGTCCTGCGCGCCCACCAGGTTCGCGTAGCACACCACGGCGAGATTGTCGGCCGCGCGGGTGCACAGCATGCGGCGGCGGCCCTGCGCCTTGCCGGCGTGGTAGGGCGAGGCCGAGAGGTTGATCACCACCTCGGCGCCGCCGCGGATCACCTGCTCCTGGAGCGGCCCGCCCGCGTACCAGATGTCCTCGCAGATGCTGAGGCCGATCACCGTGCCGTCGCGCACGAACACCGGGTTGCCGGTGCCGGGCATGAAGTAGCGGTTCTCGTCGAACACGCCGTAGTTCGGCAGGTAGCGCTTGCGGTAGCTGCCCACCCAGCGCCCGTCGTGCAGCACGGCGGCGGCGTTGTAGAGGTCCACGTCGCGCTCGACCGTGCCGACGATCACCGTCATGCCGGCGGTGTGGGGCAGCAGGTCGCGGGTGCGGGCGATCGCCGTCTCGATGAACGACGGCTTGAGCAGCAGGTCCTCGGGCGGGTAGCCGGTGACCGCCATCTCCGGGAACGTCAGCACGTCCACCCCGAGCGCGCGGGCGCGCCCGACGTAATCGAGGATCTTGCGGAAGTTGCCGTCGAGGTCGCCGACCGTCACGTTGACCTGGGCGAGCCCGAGGCGGAGCTGGCGCATGGGAGGGCGATTGTGGAGCCTCGCCGGGAGCGGCGCAAGGTGCGCCGCCGCGGCCCCGGGCGGGTTCAGCGGGGCCGCACGACCAGGGCCAGCGGCACCCGGCGCAGGCCCGGCCAGCGGCGGACCCGGCCGCCCGCGCCCTCGCGCAGCACCAGCTGGGCCGACACGCCGCCGTCCAGCATCACGGCGTCGCGGGCGCCGAGCGCGCCCAGGATGGCCGCCATCTCGGGGGTCGTGGGTCCGATCGGCACCTGCTCGGCGAGCGCCCCGAGCGCGGCGAAACGCGTCAGCACGATGAGCAGCCGGCCGTCGCGCGTCCCGCCGATCGCGAGCCGGGCGTCGCGGTGGCGCAGGTCCACCCCGCCCCCGGGCGCCCGCAACGCGGCCGGCACCGTCCCGTCGCCGGCGAGCAGGGTCGGATAGGACTGGAACGCGGTGCGGACCGCGGGCGGGGGCGGCGCGAGCGAGTCGCCGCGGAGCCAGCGCGGCGCGCCGTCGGCGTCGAAGGCGAGCGCGGTCGAGAGCGGGCCGGTCCCGGGCGCGAGCCGCTGACGACCCTCCATGACCAGCCAGCCCCACGGGACCGTCTCGACGAACTGGCCGGCGTTGACCGCCACCAGCGCCTCGTCGGGGGCACGGTCGATCGTCCAGGCGGGGCGTCCGGTCGCCGGGTCGAGCGCGAGCTCGAGCGCGCAGTGCACGCGCGCGGGGTCCAGGCGCACGACGACGATCTCGGTGCGCCACGCCGGGGCGGAGCCGGCGAGCCGCAGGGTCGCCCACTCCGCCCCGTCCGCCAGCCGCCGCCACGCGAGCGCCCCGGCCAGCGCCGGATCGGCGGCCGCCCAGCGCGCCGGCGCTCGCTCGGCGTGCCACCACGCGTG
>CAZKQE010000009.1:10639-22853 GCA_964554725.1 uncultured bacterium | reverse complement strand
GGGATCCAGTCCGCCGTAACGCACCGGTTCAAATTTCTCCGCAAACACCATCAACTTGTAGAGCCGGTTGTCCGGCAACGGTGGCAACGCAAACCACCCATCGTCACCGGTCACGGCTTCGGTGTTGACGGCGGAATCGTCCACCGGCGATTCCGATTTGTCCTCGGCGAACTTGCGCACGCCGGCAATCCGCACTCTCGCCCCCGTAATGGGCTCGCCCTTTTCGTTTCGAACCACACCTTCGCCCCGCGCGAGTTCGCCGAGGGGGCCTACCTCGTCGACCTGGCGCAGCCGGCCGGGCGGCTCGCGCGCACGCTGATCGAGCGCGACGCGCCGGTGGACGCGGCCTTCGCCCGCGCCCAGCTCGAGAAGTACGAGCGCAACCTCAAGCGCGGGAAGCGGGCGCCGCGCGAGGGCTACGACTTCTACGACGTCACCGCCTGGTCGCTGCCGCTCGCCTTCGGTGTGCCCGCCTGGGGCGCGGGTGCGGTGCCGGCCGGCGGCGTGCCGCTCGCGGCGCCGGATCCCGCGCGTCCCGACGCCGACGCCGAGGTGCTGCCGGACTCGCTCGCGGTCGGCGTGCCCATGACGGCGCGCGCGAGCCGGCTCGGCCCGACGACGCTGCGCGGCGCCGACGGACGCCCGGTGCGCGACCTCGCCGGCCGCATCGAGGGCGGCCGCGCCGGCACCGCCTACGTGTGGAGCTGCGAGGGGGAGGGGGCGCTGCGGCTGGCGCTGCGGCTCATGCAGGAGGACTTCCGGGTCGCCACCAGCACGCGGCCGCTCCGCGCCGGCGGGCGCGACTTCCCACGCGGCTCGTTCATCGCCCGGGTCGAGCGCAACCCCGCGACCCTGCACGAGCGCGTCGCCGAGCTCGCGCGCGGCTCGGGCGTCACGGTGCTCGCCACCCACACCGCCTACACCGACCGCGGCGACACCGGCGTCGGCTCCGAGGCGGTGGCGAGCCTCAAGCGTCCGCGCGTCGCCGTGCTGGTGGACGGCTCGGTGTCGCCCTCGTCCTACGGGTGGCTGTGGTTCCTGTTCGAGCGCCGGCTGGGACTCCGTTTCACCGCGCTCCGCGTCTCGGCGTTCGCCGGGGCCGAGCTGCATCGCTACAACGTGGTCGTGATCCCCGACGGCAGCCCCGGAGCGCTCGCCCGCGCGCTCGGCGAGGGCGGGATCGCGGCGCTCAAGGACTGGGTGTCGCGCGGCGGCACGCTGGTGTGCCTCGACGACGCGGCCGAGTTCCCGACGCTCAAGAGCGTCGGGCTCTCGAGCGCCCGCCCGGTCGGCGTCAGGCCCGGCGACGAAAAGAAGGACGAGGACGACGACAAGGCGCCGGCCGACAGCGTGCGCGAGGACGAACGACGGCCCGAGTACGTCCCCGGCACGGTGTTCTGGGCCTCGCTCGATCCGCGGCACTTCCTCGCCTACGGCTACGACGCCCCGCGCATCCCGGTGCTGGTCCAGGGGCGGCTCTTCCTCAAACCCTCGAAGGAGGGGGCCAACCCTCTCAGGTTCGACCGCGCGCCGCTCACGCTCACCGGCTGGACCTGGCCCGAGACCGAGCGGCGGCTCCTCGGCACGGCCTTCGCGGTGGACGAGCCGGCCGGCGACGGGCACGTCATCCTGCTCACCGGCTCGCCGGCGTTCCGCCTGTTCTGGCGCTCGACCGAGCGGCTGCTGCTGAACGCCGTGATCTACGGTCCGACGCTGGACTGACGCGCGCGGCCGCGCCCGGCCGCCGGCGATGACGCGATCCCGCCGCCCGCTTGTGCCCCCGCGCGCGGCGGGGGAGACTGCGCCCATGCGCGACCCCGTCCCATCGCCCTCCGCCGCCGGCGCCGCCGCGCCGGCGTCCGGCACGACGACCCCGCCGCTCGGCAAGCTCGCCCCCGCGGCGTTCGAGCGCCTGATCGCCCCGCATCTCGGCGCCGCGCGGTCCGAGGTGCTGGTCGGCCCGCGCCCCGGCGGCGACTGCGCGATCGTCCGGCTCTCGGCCGGGCGGGTGATGGCCGTGACCACCGACCCGCTCTCCCTCATCCCGTGCCTCGGCCCCGCCGCCTCCGCGCGGCTCGCCTGCCACCTGCTGGCCTCGGACCTCTGGACCAGCGGGCTCCCGCCCGCCTACGTCAGCGTGGACTTCAACCTGCCGCCGGATCTGGACGACGCCGCGTTCGCCGAATACTGGCGGGCGATGAGCGACGAGTGGTCGCGCCTCGAGGTGGCGGTCGTGGCGGGTCACACCGGCCGCCATCCCGGCTGCGCGCCGCCGATCCTCGGCGCCGCCACGCTGATCGGCGTCGGCGACGAGGGCCGCTACCTCACGCCGGCGATGGCCGCTCCCGGCGACCGCATCGTCGTCACCAAGGGCTGCGCGATCGAGGCCACCGCGATCGCCGCCCATCTCGTCCCCGGGCGGATGACGGCCGCGCTCGAGGCCGCCGGCATGCGCGGCCCCGAGGCGCGGGCCGCGCTCGACCGGGCGCGCGCGAGCCTCGAGCAGGTGAGCGTCGTCGCCGACTGCCGCGCCGCGCTCCAGGCCGGCGTGCGCGGGCGCGGCGTCACCGCGTTCCACGACGCGACCGAGGGCGGCGTGCTGGGCGGACTGCTCGAGCTGGCGAAGGCGTGCGGCCATGACCTCCGCATCGAGCTCGCCCGCATCCCGCTCTCCGCGGAGACACGCGCCGCCTGCGAGGCGTGGGGCGGGATCGATCCCCTCTGGACGCTCTCCGAGGGCACGCTGGTCGCGGCGGTCCGCCCGGAGCGGGCCGCCGCCGTGCTCGCCGCACTCGCCGGGGCCGGGATCGTCGCCGCCGAGGCCGGGGAGGTCGTCGCGGGCCGCGGCCGTCTGTGGCTCACCGCCGCCGACGGCGCCGTGCGGACGCTCGACGCACCGCAGCCCGATCCCTACTGGGCCGCCTACGAGCGGGCGGTGCGGGAGGGGTGGGGGTGATGGCAAAGGCGGCGGGGCCCGTCGCTGCCCCGCCGCCGCGTGTCCCCGGGAGGTACGGGAACACGGCCTGCTACCGACCTGGCACTAGAACTTGATCGACACCCCGAGGGACGTGCTCACGAAGCTCTGCTTGATGCTGCCCGGCGCGAGCAGGGTGCCCTTCTCGCGCAGGTGGATGTAGCGGCCGTTCAGATCGACCGACGCGATCCCGGGCACGATCGGGAACCCGAACCCGCCGCCCAGGTGCGTCCCGAACTCGCTGCTCGTGTCGTCCTGGAGCAGCGGGTCCTTGTAGTCGTAGGTGGTCTGGTAGAGCCCGGCGCCGCCGCCGAAGTAGAACATCGGCACCGGCGTGAGCCACAGCGAGGCGGTGACCGGCCACATCTTCACCTGGAGGTCGCCGTTCTGGAACGGCTCGCTCCGGTAGGCGACGCCGACCTCGGTCTTGACCATCGGCAGCACCGAGCCGCGCAGCGCGAGCCCGGCGAACGCCCGGGTGCTCCCCTCGCCGGAGGTGGCGCGGGTCAGCCCGACCGACGGCACGATCTCCGCGGCGCGGGCCGCCTGGAGGCCGGCCAGCAGCATCGCCAGCAGCACGAGCAGGCCGATCACGAGGCGGTCGAGCAGTCGCAGGTTCCTCTTCTTGGCACGTTCCATCGTGACGTCCCCTCCCTCGGCGTGTCGTCGTCGCACAGCGTCCCATCTGTATTCACTATCAAGCATCGTGCCGTGACACCCGGCGGGCGCGCACAACGGCTTAGCCCTGTGATTCGGCGGGGGGGGAGTTCGATTCGCCACACCTGCCGCGCACGTTCGTGCGCGACGCGAGTCGCCGCGCTGCGTCGGCCGCCTAGGGGTTCGGCGACGCGGGCGGGCGGACGCGTCCCACCAGCACCTGGTCGGGGGAGGCCCACAGCACCGTGAGCCGTCCGCGCTCGACCAGGGCGGCGACGCAGGCGACGAAGCTGGCGGGGTGGTTGGCGCCGTTGAAGCGGCCCGGCGCGGCCCGTCGGGGCACCAGCAGGTGGTCGATGCCGGCCCGGTCGAGCCCGGCCAGGAACCGCTCGGGGTCCTGCTCGGAGAAGAGCGCGAGCTGCGCGGCCGACCGGCTCCAGGGGACCGGCCAGGTGGCGTTCCGCCCGCCGTGGAAGGCGGTGTCGTAGGTGAGCCGGCTCAGGACGGTCCCCCCGGCGGGGACGTGCCCGCCCACCGCCCGGTAGGCCTCGAGGTCGGCCGGGGCGGCGTCGAACCCGGCCCGCAGCCCGGTGAGCCGGGGGACCATGAGTGCGGCCGCGACGAGCAGCAGCGCCTGGACGGCGAGCGCCACCCGGGCGCGCCGCACGAGCGCCTCGGCGAGGGTGAGGCTCCCCAGCACCGCCAGCAGCACGGTCACCGGGTTCAGATGGCGGGGCTGGAAGCGCGGGACGAAGGGGGCGAGGGCGACGAACGCCAGCGAGGCGGCGAGGAGCCCGGTCGTCAGGTCGACACGGCCGCGGGCGAGCCGCCAGCCGAGGGCCGCCAGCGCCAGCCACGGCACCAGCGGGCCCATGACGGTGAGGGCGTTCCGGTAGAAGACGGGCGGGGCGAGGCTGAAGAGCCGGGTGTTCATGGCGTCGAGGGTCACGCCGGCCGGGTCGGTGACCGGCGGGTAGAAGGGGCCCCCGAACAGCAGGTGGTTGCGGACGAAGAACGGGAGCCCCACCGCGAGCGCGGCGATCAGCGCCGTCAGCAGGGTGGCGGCGTGCGCCCGCCGCCCCCGCGCGAGGTCGATCGCCGCCAGCGCCGCCAGCAGCACCGGCAGCACCGCCGCGGGCTGCTTGGCGAGCAGCGCCGCCCCGGTCGCGAGCCCGAGCAGGAGGCCCTCGCGCGCGCCCGGCCGCGCCCGCGCGCGCAGGAGCAGCGCCAGCACCAGTGCGGCGAGCAGCGCGGCCAGCGTCTCGGCGTAGAACCGCACCGCGTAGAGCGAGAGGGCGGGCACGCCGAGGCAGAGCAGGATCGCGCACCGGCGCGCGGTGCGGGTCACGCCCGGGACCGGCAGCGCGAACAGGAGGGCGACCAGCGCCCCGGTGAGGACCACGTTCAGGGTCGCGAGCGAGGCGGCCCCCGCCACCGCGACCGCGGCGGCGCCGAGCAGATGGAAGAGCGGCGGGTAGAAGTAGGGGAGCCCCGAGTAGAACTCCGGCAGCTCGCGCGGCAGCCGGCCGTGCCCGGCGATCCAGGTCGCCACGTGGGCGTGGAAGCACTCGTCGCTCGCGAACACCGCCGGCGCCGCCTGGCGCCAGAGCAGGACCAGGTGCACCGCCGCGACCGCCAGCACCAGCAGGTCGAGCACCCGGCCCGACGGGTCGCGCGGCGCGGCCGACGGTCCCGCGTCGCCCGCCGCCGCGGGCGGAGCGGAGGGGCCCGGCGCCCCGCGCGTGTCGCGCGACCGCGCGGCGGCTCGTTGCCTCGGCATGGCGGCCGTTCCTCCGGGGTCACGCGGCGGGGGGACCGCGGCGCCGCCGCGGTCGCCTCGCGACCCGCCGGCGGGACGCGGGGGGCCCGATTGTGGCACGGGCGACCGACGGTCGGCTAGACTCCCGGGACGCCCGCGCGAACCGCGCGCCGGCGCGTCCGTCCCGACCCCGTCCCGGCGCCGCGCGCCCGAAAGGACCGCCATGCCCGTCCGGATCGCCAACCGCGGCAAGCTGGTCGCCGCCCTGAACAAGGCCCTCGGCTGGGAGCTGCGCGCCCAGGCCCTGTACGCCCACTACGGCGCCTACGTGAAGGGGCTCGAGTCGCTGACGCTGGCCGGCCACTTCGAGGCCGAGGCGACCGAGTCGGTCGGCCACGCCGCGAAGGTGCGCGAGATCATCGCGACGCTGGGCGGCGAGGCGGTCACCACGCGCGACCCGGCGCCGATCGTCCACACCGAGGAGACGCGGACGATGCTGGAGGAGGCGCTCAAGACCGAGGCGAAGGCGGCCGAGGGCTACCGGCGGATCCTGCCGATGGTGAAGGAGAACGCGGTCTTCCACCACACCATCGTCCACATCCTGATGGACGAGATGAACGCCGTGGTCGAGGTCGAGACGCTGCTCGGCCGCTGAGCCGCCGACCCGCGCGCGGCCCGATCCGGTGCGCGAACCCATTGGCAGGCAACGGCCTGTCGGGCCCGCGAGACTCCTGATGTGCGCTGGCCGCGCCCGGCGGTAGAATTCCCGTCCGGGCCCTCCCGCCCCGGGAGCGCCTGCCGCCCGACGTCATCGCACCGTGTCGATGGAGATCCTGCCGCGATGAACCCGCCGCGTTCCCTCCCGATCGCCGCCGCGCTGCTGGCGGCCGTCCTCGGCGCCGCGCCCGCGCGCGCCTCGTTCCATTTCATGCAGATCGAGCAGGTGATCGGCGGCGTCCAGGGCGACGTCGGCGCCCAGGCGATCCAGCTCCGCATGCGCTCCGCCGGGCAGAACCTGGTCGCGAACTCGCGCATCCGGGCCTGGGACGCCGCCGGGCTCAACCCGATCCTCATCATCGACATGACGACCAACGTGGCGAACGGCGCCGGCGGCAGCCGGGTGCTCATCACGACCGCGGCGTTCCAGGGCTATGTGAGTCCGGTCCAGACCCCGGACTTCACCATGACGAACCCGATCCCCGCCTCGTACCTGGCGGCGGGCTCGCTCACCTTCGAGGACAACTTCGGCAGCATCTACTGGCGCCTGAGCTGGGGCGGGGCCGCCTACACCGGCTCCGGTGCGCTGCTCACGACCAACGACGCCAACGGCAACGCCAACCCGCCCTTCCCCGGACCGCTGCCGCACACCGGGCTCGACGCGGTGCGGTTCACCGGGCTCGCGAGCGCCCTCAGCACCACGAACGCCGCCGACTACGCCCTCACCGCCGGCGCTTCGACGTGGACGAACAACGCCGGAGCGAGCGAGGCCGTGGTGGGGCTCCCGGGGTGCGGGGTCTATCCGGGGATCGACCTGTTCGTGACCCCGGCGAACGGATCCACCTATCAGGACTTCGGCGGCATGCCCCTGCCGGCCGGGTTCTTCGCGCCCGGCTCCGACCCGTTCAACGGCGTCGTCGTGCTCGGCGGCCAGCCGCTGGCGCCCCTGTCGCCGCTCGGCCCCACGGACACGATCGTGCGGCGCCGTGCGCCCGCCTCGCTCCCCAATCCGGGCGACGTCGGGATCGTGCCGATCGAGATCGTCGCCCTCCATCTGGTGAGCATCAACCCGATCACCGTCACCTACAACGGCGGTTCCAATCCCGAGACGTGGGACGTGCGCGCGTGCCTGTCGAGCGCGGCGCCGCAGCCGCAGGGGACGCTCCAGATCCGGCGCGGCCCGTGCGCCTGCGACGAGGGCGGCACGTTCCAGTCCACCCTGCCGGTGTTGCCGAAGCTCGTCTTCACCCGCACGCTCCCCTCGCCGGCCACGCGGGTGCTGGACTTCGGCGCCGCCGCCCTGCCGCCGATCCAGTTCAACGTGCCGGCCGGCCACTGGCTGCCGCAGGACGCCGGGTTCGGCCTCACGGTGGCGCCGGCCGGGCTCCCGGTGGACCACGACTGCGACGCGAACACCCCGTCGGTCGCGAACCTGCCACCCTCCACGAACTTCATCGCCGGGCTGCGCGCCGACCACTGCGCCGCCGGCAGCTGTGTCGCGAACCCCTCGCGCGGGATGCGGCTGACCGTCGAGCAGGCGGCGTTCGCGGCCCACGGGATCCTGCCCGCGAGCGCGTGCGCATCCGACTTCGACGGGGACCAGGTGTGCGACGACGCCGACAACTGCCGGGTGGCCTTCAACCCGAACCAGGCGGACGGCGACGACGACGGCCTCGGGGACCTCTGCGACAACTGCCCCGCCGCCTACAACCCCTGCCGGGAGGACGTGAACCAGAACGGGATCGGGGACGCCTGTGACGTCGCCGGCGTCGGCGACCCGGGCGACCCGGCGGGCGTGCGGCTGGGGATCCCCGCGCCCAACCCGGTGCGCGACCAGCTCGCCTGGACGGTGGCGCTCGAGCGGCCGGCGCGGGTCCGGGTCGAGGTCTACACCCTGACCGGGCGGCGGGTCCGCACCCTCGCGGACCGGGACCTGCCCGCCGGCGTCCACCGGTTCGACTGGGACACCCGCGAGGAAGGGGCGGCGGGCCTCGCGAGCGGGGCCTACTACCTGCGCCTGAGCGCGGACGGCGTGGTCCGCTCCCGTACGTTCCTGGTGCTCCGCTAGCGCGCCCGCGGCCCGCGACCGGCCCCGGCGGACCGTGCGTCCGCCGGGGCCGCGTCCGTTCACGCCCCGGGCCGGCCCCTCGGGCCCATCCGCGCCTATATGAACGGGATACCAGACCCGTCCATCATCATGGAAAACGCATTCCCGTGGCATTTCGCATGGACCCGAACTGTATAGGGCGATACACTGACATCCCCCGGAATCGAGACGGACCGCCCCGGCCCCCAGCGCCCCCCGGGACGACCCGGACCCTCCGGAGACCGCCATCCCCAGGAGTCAGGCTCGGGCAGGTCCGGGCTCACGGACGATCCAGACCCGGCTCCTGCCCGCCCGTCTCGTGGGCTACATCCTGCACGCCCGCTTCGGAGACCGCCGCGATGGTGGACGACATCGGGGGCCGATCGCGCCATTGGCCCCGGCGCCTCATCCTCGGGCTCGCGCTGGGGGTGCTGTGCACGGCGCCGGCGTCGGCGGCGATGCGCCAGGTCCCCGGCCAGTACGCCACCGTCCGCGCGGCCGCGGCCGCGGCGGCGAGCGGCGACACCATCCTGATCGCCCCCGGGACCCGCAGCGGCGGCGTGTTCGTCTCCAACAAGAGCCTGGTCTTCGCCTCGCACTACATCCTCGCCGGCGACACCTCGCTGGTCGCCCAGACCGTGATCAACGGCGTCGCGAGCGGGACCTGCAGCGGCATGTCGGGCTGCACCGGGACGTCGGTGCTCGAGTTCGGCACCAACGCGCACGGCAGCAAGGTCATCGGCCTCACGATCTCGGGGGGCGAGAACGGGATCAGCGCCACCTCGATCGTCGACGTCTCGCGCTGCCGCATCATCGCCAACGGCGACGGCGTGGACTATTACGCCGGCGCCGGAGGGATCCTCGAGCACAGCCTGTTCGCGGACAACACCGACGACGGGATCGATCTCAACGGCCGGATGAACGTCACGATCCGCGACAACATCGTCCGCAACAACCGGGATGACGGGATCGAGTTCCGCCTGTACAGCTTCGCCGGCCCGCCGGTCCTGGTGGAGATCCAGCGCAACACGATCACCGGCAACGGCGAGGACGGCATCCAGCTGATCGACTACCCGGAGGTCAACGGTTACGTCATCCGCATCGAGCGGAACGTCTTCTCCGCCAACTACGACGTGAGCGGCAGCAGCGCGGCGATCGGCGTGATGCCGAACGGCGAGACGGTCGAGAACCTGGTCGGCGCGCCGATGGCCGAGCGGGTCTACGTCGTCAACAACACGTTCATCAACGAGAAGAACGGCCTGGTCGGCGGCGCCAATGTCATCGCACTGAACAACGTGTTCACCGGCACCGCGGGCAAGGCGGTGCGGCGGGTCGGCGGCAGCTCGGTCACCTCGTACACGATCTTCTGGAACAACCTCGTGAACCACGAGGAGAGCGTCGTGGACGCGCCCAACCTGCACGTGGTGGATCCGGCGCTGGGGCCGACCGGCATCCCGGCCGCCGGCAGCCCGGCGATCGACGCCGGCACCGCGTTCTTCCAGTGGGGCGGACAGACCGTGCTCGACCTGCCGCCCGGGAGCTACATCGGCGCGGCGCCCGACATCGGCGCGGTGGAGTTCGGCAGCGGCTCGGCGCCGCCCAACGCGCCCCCGACCGTCAACGCCGGACCCGATCAGGCGGTGACGCTGCTCGGCGGGGCGGCCCTCGACGGGACGGTCAGCGACGACGGGTTCCCGTACCCGCCGGGCCTGCTGTCCACCCACTGGAGCGTCGTCAGCGGCGCGGGCCCGATGGCCTTCCAGGCCCCGGACCAGGTGGACACGCGCGCCGCGTTCTCCCAGCCGGGCGTCTACATCCTGCGCCTGGTCGCCGACGACGGCGCGATCGCGGTCGCCGACTCGGTGCGGATCACCGTCCTCACCGGGCCCAACACACCGCCGACGGTGGACGCGGGGCCGAACCGGTCCATCACGCTGCCGGCGTCGGCGTCGCTGGACGGGACGGTGAACGACGAGGGACTGCCGAACCCGCCGGGCGCGGTGACGGCCACGTGGACGAAGTCGAGCGGTCCCGGCGGGGTGACGTTCGCGGACTCGAACGCGGTGGACACCCAGGCCTCGTTCACGGTGGCGGGGACCTACGTGCTGCGGCTGACCGCGAACGACGGGGAGCTGGCGGCAGCCGACTCGATGGAGGTGACCGTGGCCCCGCCGGTGCCGATCGAGCGGCGGATCGCCGCGGCCAGCGACGACGCCGAGGAGGGCGCGTCCGGCGCCATCTCCGCGAACATCTCCGACCTCGAGCTGGTCTTCGACGCCACGAATCAGACGGTCGGCCTGCGGTTCACGAACCTGACCGTGCCCCAGGGGGCGACGATCGCGAACGCGTGGATCCAGTTCGAGGCCGACGAGGTGCAGAGCGAGCCGACGAACCTGGTCCTGCAGGGGCAGGCGGCGGACAACGCCGGCACGTTCACGACCACCGCGTTCGACATCTCGTCGCGGCCGCGCACCGCCGCGGCGGTGAACTGGTCGCCGGCGCCGTGGACGCTGGTGGGCGAGGCGGGGCCGAACCAGCGCACGCCCGACCTCAAGAGCGTGATCCAGCAGGTCGTGAGCCGTCCGGGCTGGGCGAGCGGGAACGCGCTGGCGATCATCATCACCGGCACCGGGCACCGCACCGCCCGTTCCTACGAAGGGCTGGCGCCGGGCGCCGCACTCCTCCACATCGAGCTGTCCGCGAGCGGCCCGCCGGCCAACGTCGCGCCGACGGTGGACGCGGGGCCGGACCGGAGCGTGGTGCTGCCGGGCGACGCGGTGCTCGATGGGACGGTGTTCGACGACGGGCTGCCGAACCCGCCCGGGTTCGTGACGACGTCCTGGAGTCAGGTGAGCGGACCGGGCCCGGCCGAGTTCCAGGACCCGGGCATGGTGGACACGCCGGTCACCTTCACCGTGGCCGGCACCTACATCCTGCGGCTGGCGGCGGACGACGGCGCGCTGGTCGCGGCCGACACGATGGAGTTCGTCGTGTACCCGGTGCCGAACGCACCGCCGTCCGTGGACGCGGGGCCCAACCGGTCCATCACGCTGCCGGCGACCGCGTCGCTGGACGGGACGGTGGGCGACGACGGGCTGCCGAACCCGCCGGGGACGGTGACGACGGTGTGGAGCAAGGTGAGCGGGCCGGGGAACGTGACGTTCGGGGACGCGAACGCGGTGGACACGCAGGCCTCCTTCACGGCGTCGGGGACCTACCTGCTGCGGCTGACGGCGGACGACGGGGCACTGGCGGCGAGCGACTCGATGCAGGTGACCGTGGCGCCGCCGGCGCCGCCGATCGACCGCCGCATCGCCGCCAGCAGCGACGACGCGGAGGAGGGGTCGAGCGGGTTCCCGAACCTCGCCAGCGCCGACCTCGAGCTGGTGTTCGACACCAGCCTGCAGACGGTCGGCCTGCGGTTCACGAACGTGACCGTACCGCCGGGGGCGACGATCGCGAACGCATGGATCCAGTTCGAGGCCGACGAGACGCAGAGCGAGGCGACGAACCTGGTCCTGAAGGGGCAGGCCGCCGACAACCCGGGCACCTTCACCAGCTCGAGCCTCAACGTCTCCTCGCGGCCGCGGACCACCGCGGCGGTGAACTGGTCCCCGGTGCCGTGGACGCTGGTGGGCGAGGCGGGCCCGAACCAGCGGACCCCGAACCTCTCCAGCGTGATCCAGGAGATCGTGAACCGTCCGGGCTGGGCGAGCGGGAACGCGCTGGCGATCATCATCACCGGCACCGGACATCGCACCGCCCGGGCGTACGACGGGCTGCCCGGGAGCGCGCCGCTCCTCCACATCGAGCTGGGGGCCCCGCCGCCCACGAACGTGGCGCCGACGGTGGACGCGGGACCGAACCGGTCCATCACGCTGCCGGCGACCGCGGCGCTGGACGGGACCGTGGGCGACGACGGGCTGCCGAACCCGCCCGGGGCGGTGACGACGGTGTGGAGCAAGGTGAGCGGGCCGGGGAACGTCTCGTTCGCGGACTCGAACGCGGTGGACACGCAGGC
>CAZKQE010000009.1:0-10539 GCA_964554725.1 uncultured bacterium | reverse complement strand
TCGCCGACCTGGAGCAAGGTGAGCGGGCCGGGGAACGTGACCTTCACGAACCCGAACGCGGTGGACACGCAGGCCTCGTTCACGGCGGCGGGGATCTACGTCCTGCGTCTGACCGTGAGCGATGGCCAGCTCAGCGGCTCGGACGAGGTGCAGATCACGGCGCAGGCGGTCGCGCCGCCGCTCGAGCGCCGGGTGGCCGCCAGCAGCGACGACGCCGAGGAGAGCTCGAGCGGGGTCATGAACCTGACCAGCACCAACCTCGACCTGGTCTTCAACGCCAGCAACCAGACGGTCGGACTGCGCTTCACCGGCGTGACGATCCCCACCGGGGCCACCGTCACGACCGCCTGGATCCAGTTCACCGCGCGCAAGGTGGACCAGCAATCGGCGAGTCTCACCCTCCAGGGCCAGGCCGCCGACAACCCCGGCACGTTCACCGGCGCCAGCGGGAACGTCTCCGGCCGTGCGCTCACCACCGCCTCGGTGTCGTGGTCGCCGCCCGCCTGGACGCGGGCGGGGGACGCGGGAGCCGAGCAGCGGACGCCCGAGCTCAAGACCATCGTCCAGGAGGTCGTGAGCCGGCCGGGATGGGCGAGCGCCAACGCCATGGTGTTCGTCGTCACCGGGACCGGGACCCGGGTCGCCAGCTCGTGGGACGCCGCCGCCTCCGAGGCGGCCCTGCTCCACGTCGAGTACGCGGTCGCCGGCGAGCCGCTGACCATCGCCCGCGACGCGCCGCTGCTCGAGGGCGAGGACGGGCTCGCCGAGGGCGCGGCGGCGGAGCCGGTCGCCCCCGTGGTTCCGACGGCCCCGGTCTCGCCCGCGTCGCCGCGCGATCCGCTCCGGTTCGCCCTCCACCGGGTCACGGCCGGGGCGTCCTCGGACCGGATCCTGATCGAGTTCGAGCTCGCGGCCGAAGGCGCGGCCACCCTCGAGGTGCTCGACGTCAGCGGCCGGCGGGCGGCGCTCGCCGATGCCGGCCGCATGGGGCCGGGTCGGCACCGGCTCGAGATCCGCGGGCGTCTGCCGATCGGGGTCTATCTGGTCCGGCTGCGCCAGGGCCCGCTCGCGCGCGTGCGGAAGGTCGCGATCGTGCGGTGAGGCGCGCTCAGGGGCGTGCGAGCACCGCCTCCGGCGGCGTGCGCAGCGCCCGCGCGACCGGATGGAGGAGATGCTCCGGATCGGCCCACGGCGAGCGGCGGAAGAAGAAGTCGATGCGCGCCGCCGGGCTGCGGGCGAACGCGGTGTCCGCGGCCACCCGCGCCTCGAACTCCCGCGCCAGCGCCGGGTTCTCGCGCAGCATGCGCCGCGCGAGCGGCTCGAACACGTAGTCCTCCGCGTACTCCTTGGGCTCGAGCACGGTGTCGAACGCGTTCCAGTGGAGCAGGCCGTCCGGCGCCTGCGCCTCGAACAGGTGGACGGCGACCGCCGCCGACCGCTGGTCGAGTGGCACCCACACGTCGCCGGGAGCGTACTCGCGCACCCGGCGCTCCCGCTCGACGCGCGTGACGGTGATCGGCCGGTGCCCCTCGCTCGAGACCCGGGCGGCGCTCCACTCGGCGATCCGCTGCACCTCGACCGTGTCGCGCCACGCGGCGGCGAAGCGCCGGTACGCGACGCGATGTACGTCGAGGCGGTCGAGCGCGGCGGTCCACTCCTGCGGCACCAGGTAGCCGGCCGGCTGGACGACCGTGAGGTCGGGCAGCCGCTGCTGGAAGAAGGGGATCGTCTCGTCGCGCGGCTCGGCGGAGTAGCGCGCCACCGGCGCCCCGGTGATCGGGCTCTCCTCCCAGCGGGTCGCCCAGCCCCTGAACTCGAGCGAGTCACGACGCGGACCCACGCGCGTGGTCAGCACCAGCGCGCGCTGCGCCGGATCGGCGGCGCGCCCGCGGGCGATCGCCTCGGCCTCGGCCGCGGCGACCGCGCGGGTCAGGGCGCGCGGCCGGGCGCCGACCTCCTCCAGCACCGCCACCATCATGTCGTAGGTGGCGCGCACGCGGGCCGCGTACGGCTTCAGCATGTGGGTCTCGACCAGCACGCTCGGCCGCCCGTGGAGCGGGGTGTAGCCGGTGGAGAATCGCGGCGGGTAGTCGCTGGTGGTCACGCCCCGGGTCGCGTCGCGCTCCAGGACGAAATCGAAGTACGGCACCGTCAGGTGGCCCATCTCGCGCGTGCGCGGGACCACCCGGCCCTCGATCGCCTCCTCGAGCCAGCGCCGCACGGCCGCGGCGACCCCGGGTCCGGCGTTGTACCCGTAGGAGAGGTCGTGACGGAAGTCGGCGCCGTCCGTCGTGTGGTGGTCGATCAGCAGGTGCGGCCACCAGGTCGTGTAGACCTGCGAGATCATGGCGCGCATCTCCGGGGTCTCGACCTTGAGGTAGTCGCGGTTCAGGTTGAGGCCCACCGGTGTGAACCGCCAGCCCATCATCTCGGGGCCGTTCTGGTTCACGCGGTTGTAGTGGCTGCGCCGCTCGTGGGCGTCCACCGAGAAGATGGGGAGGATGAGGACGATGACGCTGTCGAGCGCCGCGGTGTGCCGGTTCATCACGATCATGTCGCGCGCCAGCTCGAGGCAGGCGTCCTTGCCCTCGATCTCGCCGGCGTGGATGCCGTTCTGGATCAGCACCACCGGCTTGCCGGTGGCGCGCGCCTGCTCGGGCGTGAAGGCGCGGTCCTTGGAGAGGATCACCAGCGGCAGGTCGCGTCCCTGCCCCGAACGGCCGTAGCTCGTGACGCGCAGCCAGCGCGAGCGTGCCTCCAGCAGCCGCCAGAAGCGCAGGGTCTCGTCGTAGTCCGGCGTCAGGCGGTAGTCGGACTTCTCGGCCCGGGTCTTCCAGTAGGTCGGGACCGACTCCACCGGCGGCGGTACCGGCAGGCTCGCGGAGGGGAGCGGCAGCAGCTGGGGCGGCGGCGAGGGGGGCTGGGCGGACGCCGCGACCGGGATCGTGACGAGCAGTGCGAGGGCCGCCAGCGCGCGGACGGTCATGCCGCGAAAATAGCAGATTGCGCGGCCGGCCATCGCGACCGCCATCCGTTCCCGGGCCCGCGCGGCGGACGTCCCGCCCGGCGTCGGCGGCCCGGTTCGCGCGGGTCGCGCTCGCCGCTCAGTCCAGGCGGACGTCGACCTCGCCGATGCCGAGGTTCACCCGCACCCGCCCGGCGCCGTCGCCCTCCCCCCAGCGCACCTTCTGTCCCAGCCAGCCCGAGCCCTCGACGCGGCGTCCGGCCACGGTGAGCGACGCCTCGCCGATCCCGACCCCGAGCTGGACCGAGCGGACGTCGGCCTCGCTCAGGACGATCGCGACCTCGCCGAAGCCCGCCTCGACGGTGAGGTCGCCGCCGATCCCGCGCACCCGCAGCTCGCCGGCCGGGAACTCCAGCTCGAGCGCCTTCCCGCGCGGCACCAGGATGCGCCCGCGCACCTTCATGCGCCGCGCCGAGAGCCCGGAGAGGCCGTCCACCCGCATCTCGAGCGCGTTCGCGCGACGGTCGGTCTCCACGTTCAGGCGCTGCGCCCGCTCCTCGCAGCGCTCGTCGTCGAACTCGCACAGGACGTCGAGCTCGAGCCGCAGCCGGTCGTCCGGCGACGCCTCGACCCGCAGCGCCCCGGGCGGCAGGCGCAGGTCGACGAGGCGCACCCCCGCGGTGGCGGCGTCCGCCGTCAGCGTGCGCACGCGGTGGTCGTCGTCGGCGGCCGCGGGCGCGGCCAGCGCCAGCAGGACCGCGCCGGCCAGGATCGGGAGTCCTCTCATGTCACGGAATACGGGGCGGGACGGCCGCAGGTTGCCGCCGGTCGGGGGCGCGGCTACCTTTCCGGTCTCCCGCTCCGACCGTGGAGTCCCGACTCCGGAGGCAACCCCATGAGACGCCCCCCGATATCCGCGCCGCGCACGCTCTGCACCGTGCTCCCGCTGCTCGCCGCCCTGGCCGTCGCGCCGGCGGCAGCCGCCCCCGCCCCCGCCCGGTCCGCGACCGCCGCCGACCCGCTCGACTCGAGCCGGCTCGCCGGACTCCAGTGGCGCAGCATCGGCCCCTACCGGGGCGGACGCGTCACCGCGGTGACGGGCGTGATCGGGCAGCGCAACGTGTACTACTTCGGCGGCACCGGCGGCGGCGTCTGGAAGAGCGTGGACAGCGGCGTGTCGTGGCGCAACGTCTCGGACGGCTACCTCGGCAGCGGATCGGTCGGCGCGATCGAGGTGAGCGCCAGCGACCCCAACGTGATCGTCGTCGGCATGGGCGAGTCGTGCATCCGCGGCAACGTCTCGCACGGCGACGGTGTGTACCGCTCGGAGGACGCCGGCCGCACCTGGCGCCACGTCGGGCTCCGCGACTCGCGCCAGATCGGGCGGGTGCGCATCCACCCCACCGACCCCGACCTCATCTACGTCGCGGCGCTCGGCCACACCTTCGGCCCCAACCGCGAACGCGGCGTGTTCCGCTCCCGGGACGGCGGGCGGAACTGGGACCAGGTGCTGTTCGTGAACGACAGCACCGGCGCGGTGGACCTGTGCTTCGACCCCGGCAACCCGCGCATCCTCTACGCCGCGACCTGGCAGGCGCAGCGCACGCCGTGGAGCCTGACCAGCGGCGGCGCGGGGAGCGGGCTGTGGAAGTCCACGGACGGCGGCTCCACCTGGAAGCGGCTCACCGGCGAAGGGCTGCCGAAGGGGATCTGGGGCCGCGTCGGCGTCACGGTCTCGCCCGCCGAACCCGACCGGGTGTGGGCGATGATCGAGGCGGAGGAGGGGGGCGTCTACCGCTCGGACGACGCCGGGCGCACGTGGCGGAAGATGAACGACGAACGAAACCTGCGCCAGCGTGCCTGGTACTACACGCACATCCACGCCGACCCCGGGAACGCCGACGCGGTCTACGTGCTCAACGTGCAGTTCTTCCGCTCGGGCGACGGCGGGCGGACGTTCCGCGCGATGGCGACGCCGCACGCCGACAACCACGACCTGTGGATCGACCCGCACGATCCGCAGCGCATGATCGAGGGGAACGACGGCGGCGCGAACGTCAGCTTCGACGGCGGGATCTCGTGGACCCGGCAGGACAACCAGCCGACCGCCCAGTTCTACCACGTGATCACCGATGACGCGTTCCCCTACCGCGTCTACGGCGCGCAGCAGGACAACAGCACGCTGGCGGTGCCGAGCCGCAGCGACGCCTTCGGGATCGATCGCAGCGAGACCTACGCGGTCGGCGGCGGCGAGAGCGGATACATCGCTCCCAAGCCCGGCGATCCCGACATCGTCTACGCCGGCTCCTACGACGGCTACCTGACGCGCTTCGACCGCCGCACCGGCCAGGAGCGCAACATCAATCCCTACCCCGACAATCCGATGGGCTGGGGCGCCGAGGGCGCGAGGTACCGGTTCCAGTGGACGTTCCCGATCGTCGTCTCGCCGCACGATCCCAACACGCTCTACGCGGCGTCGAACGTGCTGCACCGTTCGACGAACGAGGGGCACAGCTGGGAGGCGGTGAGCCCCGACCTCACGCGCAACGATCCCGCGAAGCTCGGACCGTCCGGCGGCCCCATCACCCGGGACAACACCAGCGTCGAGTACTACTGCACGATCTTCGCGATGGCCGAGTCGCGGCTGGCGAAGGGCGTCCTCTGGGTCGGCACCGACGACGGGCTGGTGCACGTCTCGCGCGACGAGGGAAGGACCTGGCGGAACGTGACCCCGCCGGCGCTGCCCCCCTGGAGCCTGATCAGCCAGATCGACCCCGGCGCCCACGAGCCGGGCACCGCCTACGTCGCGGCGAACCGCTACAAGCTGAACGACTACCGACCCTACGTGTTCGTCACCCACGACTACGGGAGGACCTGGCGCTCGATCACCACCGGCCTGCCGGACGACGGCGGCTTCGTGCGCGTCGTGCGCGAGGACCCGGTGCGCCGCGGCCTGCTCTTCTGCGGCACCGAGACCGGCGTCCACGTGTCGCTGGACGGAGGCGCCCGCTGGCGGCCGCTGCGCATGAACCGGCCGGGGCTGATCGCCGACCTGGCCCGGCCCGACGGCGAGGTGCGCGGCGCGCTGCCGCTGGTCCCGATCACCGACCTGGTGATCCACGGCAACGACGTGGTGGTCGCGACCCAGGGGCGTTCGTTCTGGGTCCTCGACGACATCAGCCCGCTGCGGCAGATGACGACCGCCCCGCCGACCGCCGCCGCGGATCTGTTCAAGCCGGCGAGCGCTTCGCTGTTCGGCGGGCCCGCCGGCGCCCCTCCGGGCCGCGGCGCGAACCCGCCCTTCGGCGCAGTGGTCTACTACCGGCTCGCATCCGCGCCGACGGAGAAGGAGGAGGTGACGCTCGAGTTCCTGGATCGCGACGGCAAGCGGATCCGCAGGTTCTCGAGCAAGGGCGACCCGCCGCAGGAGGGCGAGACGGGCGGTGGCGAGGGCGGCGGTCCCGGCGCGGCGGCCGCGGCGGCGCGCAAGCTGCCGGCCGCGGCCGGGCTCAACCGTTTCGCCTGGGACCTGCGCTACCCGGACGCCAGCCGGTTCCCGGGTCTGATCCTGTGGGGCGGCGGGCTCTCGGGACCGACCGTGGTGCCCGGCACCTATCAGGTCCGGCTCACCGCCGGCGGCGTCTCCTCCACCCGCAGCTTCGAGGTGACGAAGGACCCGCGCCTCGCCACCACCGCCGACGACTACCAGCGGCGCTTCGATCTGCATCTCAAGATCCGCGACAAGCTGACCGAGACGCACGACGCGATCGTCCGTATCCGCGACGTGCGCGACCAGTTGAAGGCGGTCTCCGAGCGGGCGAAGGCGGTGACGAAGGACACCACGATCGCCGCCGCGGCGAAGGCGCTCACCGCGAAGCTCACCGCGGTCGAGGAGGCGCTCTACCAGACGAAGAACCGCAGCAACCAGGATCCGCTCAACTTCCCGATCCGGCTCAACAACAAGCTCTCCCAGCTCACCGGGGTGATCACCAGCGCCGACGCGCCGCCCACCGAGCAGTCGGTCGCGGTCTACGAGGACGTCACGCGCCGCATCGATGGCGAGCTGGCGAAGCTCAAGGAGGCGCTCGAGACCGATCTCTCGGCGTTCAACATGCTGGTGCGCGAGCAGCAGGTCCCGGCGGTGACGGTGAAGGAGCGGAAGAAGGAGGAGGGGGCCTCCGGGAGCCCGCCGCGGCACTGAGGCCGGCGACCGCGGCGGGGGCGCCGGTGGGAGGCCCCCGCCCGGTCCCTACCCGCCCGCCCCCCACGGCGGCGGCGGGGGCGGGAGCGGCCGCGTGAGGTCGAACTCGATCCGGAACCGGCGGTCGGTCCCCTCGCGGCGCAGCGCGTAGACGAACCGCCGCCCCGGCTCGAGCGCCACCGTCCACACGTTCGTGCGCGCCGCCGGCAGCAGTGCCGCGGTGAAGCTGTCGGCCGGGAACTCGTAGAGCCCCGGCGCATGGGGCCGCCGCAGGTCGCCTCCGTACCGGGTCACCGCGTCCTCCGAGCCGTCCTCGTGCCGGTGGTCGTGCTTGAGCCGCAGCCCGCCCCCGGGTCGCGTGAGGACCCAGGTGCGCGAGCGGTTCTCGCCGACGTGGAACGGGATGCGGATCTCGTCCTTCCCGCACGCGCGCACGTGCATCACCAGCGCGCGCCCGGCGAACGTCGTGTCGCCGGCCGGGGCCTCGATCACCGTGCCCGGGAACGCGCGCCCGCACAGCGCGGTGAGGTCACGCCACAGGGCGTCGTGCGGGGCCGGCGCCGGCCGCGTGGCGGCGCAGCCGGCGAGCAGGAGCAGGGCGGCGGGGAGCGACAGGCGGCGCGGCGTCATCGTCGGGTCTCCGTTCGGGTGGGGGGGCGGGCGATGGTCGCGCCCATCATGCGGGTTCCCGGACACGACCTCCAGGGCCGGTTCGCGGGCCCGCCCGGGCGGGTCGCCCCGGTCGTCCGCCTGCGCTACCCTTGCCCGGCCCCGAGCCGCGGGGCGCTGGCTGCACCACCAGAAGGAGGTCACGATGGTCACCGTGATGTCGCTCTGGCTGCCCATTCTGCTGTCGGCGGTGTTCGTGTTCGTCGTCAGCTCGGTCATCCACATGATGCTGACCTACCACAACACCGACTTCCGGAAGGCCGAGAAGGAAGCGGAGCTGCAGGAGGCGCTGCGGAAGTTCCCGCTCGCCCCCGGCGACTACATCGTGCCGAACCCGGGCGGTTCCGCCGGCATGAAGGACCCGGTGTACCTGGAGCGGGTGAAGCAGGGCCCGGTCGTGACGCTGACCGTGTTCCCGCCCGGAGGGTTCAACATGGGAATGAACCTCGCGATGTGGTTCCTCTACTGCGTCGTGGTCTCGATGTTCGCCGCCTACGTCACCGGGCGCGCGGTCGGGGTCGGCGCCTCCTACATGACGGTGTTCCGGTTCGCCGGCGTCACCGCGTTCGCCTGCTACGCGATGGCGCTGTGGCAGAACACGATCTGGTACCGGAAGTCCGTCAGTGCCACGATCAAGAACAACTTCGACGGGCTGGTCTACGCGCTGGTCACCGCCGGGACCTTCGGCTGGCTGTGGCCGAACTAGCGGGATGAGCCCCGGGGAGCCGGCCGGCGGGGCGGGCGGGGAGGCGGACGCGTTCGCGCGCACGCTCGCTCGCGCGGACCACCTGATCCTCGCCACGCCGGACGTGGACGACACCGCGGACCGGCTGGCGACCACGCTCGGGGTCGCCCCGGTCGCGGGCGGTCGGCACCCCGACGCCGGCACCCGCAACGCCCTGCTCGCGCTCGGCGACGCGGTCTACCTCGAGATCATCGGACCCGACGAGACGGCGCCGCCGCCCGCGACGCCGCGCCCGTTCGGGCTCGACGAACCCGGGCTGCCGCGGCTCGTGACGTGGGCCGTCCGGGGGCGCTCACTCGAGGCGCTGGTGCGCGAGGCGCGGGGCCACGGAATCGAGCTCGGCGGGGTGCGCCGCCGCACCCGTCGGCGTCCCGACGGCGTGCTGCTGAGCTGGGAGATGACCGACGCCGCCGCGGCGCGCGCGGACGGCATCCTGCCGTTCTTCATCGACTGGGGCGCCACGCCGCACCCGGCCACCACCTCGCCGCGCGGCGCCACCCTGACGGGCCTGCGCGCCCGGCACCCCGACGCGGCCGGCGTGCGGACGATGCTGGGCGCGCTCGGCGTCGCGCTCGAGGTCGAGCCCGGCGACGCACCGGAGCTGATCGCCACGCTCGCGACGCGACACGGGGAGATCGTGCTGCGGTAGCGGGACACCGCGAACGTCGTCCGTTCGTGCGCGACGGGGACCACGGGCCGGAGCCGGGCCCCCGCGGGCCCGCGCGACGCGGAGCCGGGCGGCGCGTCCACGGCCCGTCCCGCGATCCGGGACGCTCACATCCGTCAGGAGGGGTCCGCACCGATGCTCTCCAGGGTCACCGGGCACTTCGCGCCCGGGAACGCCGTCCGGGTGTACCGGCGGTTCCGGGACCGGGGACGCAGGGCGCCCGACGGTCCGACATCGGCTCCCCGTCCGGTGGCGCGGGCCCGCGCGAGCCGCTAGTCTGTCGTCCTCACCCCGCGCCAGGGAGGGCTCCCGATGCCCGAGCCGATCCGGCTGTTCGAACCCGGCGGCCTCGCCGCGATGGTCGCGCAGTGGCTGCCGACGATGATCCCGCGGCTGATCGCCGCGATCGCGGTGCTCGCCGTCTTCTGGCTCATCCAGCGGCTCGGGCGACCGCCGCTGCGCGGCCTGATGCGGCGCGGCGGCCTCCACGAGACGCTGATCCACATGGTGGTGGACAACGTCTTCCGCTTCGCCGTGATGGTGTTCGGGGTCGTGATGGCGGCCGCGCAACTCGGCGTCAACGTGACCGCCGCACTGGCGGGGATCAGCATCGTCGGCGTGGCCGTCGGCTTCGCGGCGCAGGACACGCTCTCGAACATCATTGCCGGCTTCCTGATCTTCTGGGACAAGCCGTTCCTGGTGGACGATCACATCACGGTCCAGCAGTACTACGGGCGCGTCACCGAGATCACGATGCGCAGCACCCGGATCCGCACGCCGCAGAACACCTTCGTCATCATCCCGAACAAGCACGTGATCGACACCGTGGTCGTGAACCACACGAAGCACGGCGCCGTCCGCGTCGAGGTGCCGATCGGCATCGCCTACCGCGAGCACATCCCGACCGCGCGGCGCGTGCTGCTCGAGGCGCTGCGCGGCGACCCCGACATCCTCGACGACCCCGCGCCCGACGTCGTCACGCGCGAGCTGGGCGCCTCGAGCGTGGACCTGCTCGTGCGGGTGTGGGTGGACGACCCGGCCATCGAGCGGCCGATGTCGGACCGCACGCTCGAGGCGTGCAAGCTCGCGCTCGACGCCGCCGGCATCCAGATCCCGTTCCCGCACCTGCAGCTGTTCCTCGAGAAGGCCGAGGAGCCGGTGTGGCGCGAGCTGGCCCGCTTCGCGCCCCGCGGGCCGGAGGCGAAACGGGGCGAGGAGTGAGCGACCCGGCCCGCCGCACCGGGGAGGCCGCCGCCCGGATCGCCGCGCGCGCCGCCCGCGGCGCCCGCGAG
>CAZKQE010000008.1:0-23757 GCA_964554725.1 uncultured bacterium | reverse complement strand
AGGCCCCAGTTGAGCCCGCCCACGATCAGCAGGGCGGCGGCGATGACGTCGATGGACTTCATGGTCTCCTCCACGGGTCGCCCGCGTCCCGGGGCGGCGGCGCGCCGCTCCCGGGCGGGGCGTTGGGGTCAGTTGTTGACGATGATCTGCGCGCCGAGCGCCTGGGCGCCGCTGCCGCCCAGGAAGCCCCGTGCGAACACCGTGTAGATCCTGCCCGACTGCAGCGCGATGCCGGGCAGCGCCAGCACGACCGTGCCAGTGCCCGCCGCGCGGACCTCGAGATCGTACGTCCCGGCGTCCACCGGCGTGAAGGCCGTGAATCCGCGGAACGACTGGTTCGCGAACAGTACCGGCCCGCCGGTCACGGCGACGTCGACCGCCGGCGCGTTCGCGGACAGGTGGATGAAGCGCACGTGCGCCTTGCCGGCCGCCGGTGCGGTCAGGTCGTCCGTCACCACCAGCGCCTCGATCGAGGCCACCGAGTCGACCGCGAACACGCTGTAGGCGGCGCCCGAGGCGAGCGGCAGCGTGGCGTTGATGACGGTCGTTGCGGTGCCGGCGACGTTCACCTTGACGTTGCGGCTGCCGGCGTCGACCGCGAGGTAGCCGGTGTTGGACGGGTACGCGAGCCCGGTCCCGGCGACCGCACCGTCCACCAGGAGGTCGACGGCGGGCGCGTCCGGAGACGCGTGGACCGCCATCACCCGCGCCCGGGGCGTGGGGAAGAAGGGATTGGGGGTGTTGTCGTCGCTGCAGCCCGTGAGCGTGAAGCCGGCGAGCGCCGCGAGGACCACGACCGAGAATCGGATGAAGCGGGACATGAGTTCCTCCCTGGTTCCATGCCGCGGCGGGCAGGGAACCCGGCCGCGGTCGCTGATCTCGCCGCCGGGGGTTCCGGCGGTCTCGTCCCTTGCGATGGGGTCTGCCCCGATTCGATCTGAGAAATGAACAGATAGTGCATAGGTTGACGAATAGTTGACAATCATGCGTGCGACCGCTTCGGGCTGTCCGCGGGTTGGACCGGTGGTCGAAGTCGATTCGAATAGTTCTGCAACACTTGTGACCACAATATATTAACAGTCGCATATCGCGCGCCATTCCCGGTCCGGCGCGTCGGATCCGGGAGGGGGCAGCGCGCATTCACCGCCCGATGCGCGATTGAACGCGAAACCTATTCAAAACGAGTGCATCAGAGGGGACGAGCGGGGATGAGGCCGCCGGCACGGGCAGCGGCCGGTCGGCCGGATGGCGTACAGTAGCCGCCGCGCTCCGACGGCCCCGGGCGGATCGCCGCTCCGCAGCCCCGCCCGGAGGGCCCGATGACGACGACCCGAACCGAGGAGGCGATGGTGGCTCACGACACCCGGCGACCACCCCGCGCGGACACCCGTTCGCTGTCGATCGGGGCCCTCTCGCGCGCCACCCGGATCCCGGTCGAGACCCTGCGGACGTGGGAGCGCCGCTACGGGGCGCCGAAGCCGGTGCGCAAGCCGTCCGGGCACCGCGTGTATCCGGCGCGGACGGTGGAGCAGCTGCGGCGGGTGCAGCGCCTCCTCGCGCAGGGCTACCGGCCCGGCGAGATCCTCGTCCGCAGCGTGTCCGAACTGGACGCCCTGATCGCCCTCTCCGAGCCGGCCGCGCGCCCGGCGGGCCTCGACCCGGCGCCGGCCGTCGGACTCCCGCGGGGCGAGGCGGTCGCGGCCCTGCTCCAGGCGACGGCAGGGTTCGACCGCGGGGCCATCGTGCGTTCGTTGCAGGACGGCTGGGTCCGGCTCGGGCCGCTCCGGCTCCTCGAGGAGGTGGCGGGACCGTTCATGGTCGAGGTGGGGCGCGGGTGGGAGACGGGGACCCTCGAGGTGCGTCACGAGCACTTCGCCTCCGCCTGCCTCGGCGACTTCCTGCGGGCGGCCCGCGAGCCCTTCGACCGCGAGGCGCGCGGCGCGCGCGTGGTCGCGGCCACGCTCCCGGGGGACGCGCACGAGAGCGGGCTCCAGATGGCGTGCGCGGTCCTCGCGCTGCGCGGGTTCCGGGTGGTCTACCTCGGCGCCAGCACGCCGGTCGAGCAGACCGGCGAGGCCGCGCGCGCGGTCCACGCCGAGGCGGTGGCGGTCAGCGTGTCGGCCTCGCTGGCGCGCGCCCGCTCGAGGGCCGGTCTCGGCCGGCTGCGCGATACCCTGCCGCGCGGCCTCGCGCTGTGGGTGGGCGGGGCGGGCGCCCCGCCGCCGCCGGCCGGGGTGGAGCGGTTCGCCACGCTGTCCGAGTTCGACGCGCGGATCGCCGGCGGGGGATAGCGGGTGGTCCCGGCCGGGAGACCCCGCGTCAGGCGGGGTGCGGGCCGGCCGCCCACGCGTCGAGCCGCGTCATCGGGCCGAACTCGCGCTCGAGCGCGGGGATGTCGGCGTCGAATCCGACCCGCTCGAACCAGTCGAGCATGAGGGCGAAGTCCTCGCTGATCTTCCGGATCTCGGCGTTCGGGACCTCGACGAACCGGATCACGCGCCCGAGCCGGCGACCGAGGGCCTCGACCGCCCGCGGCATGGTCGCGGTGTCCCCGGCCAGGTCGATCGCGCGCCCGTTCATCGCCGCCCCGTCCGCGAGCAGACGCGCCGCGACCCGTCCGATGTCCGCGAGCGCGACCATCTGGAGGGCGAGCCCGGGTCGCATCGCGAGGACGATCGCATCGCCCTGGAGCAGCGGCGGCCCGAGCAGGTTCTCCATGAAGAACACCGGCCGCAGGATGGCGTGTGAGGGGAAGCCGAGCCCGCGCACCTCCTCCTCGATGCGCCACTTGCTCTCGAAGTGCGGGATCCCGGTCCGCCGGTGGGCGGAGGCCACCGAGGAGTAGACGAAGTGCGCGACCCCCGCCTCGCGCGCCCGCCGGGCGAAGCGGCGGCCGCGGCGTTCCTCGACCTCGGCGCCGGTCTCGTAGGGGCTCTGCATGGCGAACACCCCCCAGACGCCCGCGAGCGCGGCGGCGACGGAGGCGTCGTCGTCGAGGTCCCCGCCCACCACCTCGATCCCGCGGGAGGCCAGCGCCCGTGCCGCGTCGCCGTCGGGCCGGCGCGTCAGGGCGCGCAGGCGGAACCCGCCGCCCGCGAGGGAGCGGAGCACCGCGCCCCCCTGGTTCCCGGTGGCGCCGGTCACGAGCACGATGCGGTCGGACATGACCCCTCCTGGCGGGGGCGGGCGATCCCCGGCCCCCGCGCGGGAGCCTACCACCGGCGCCGCCCCGCTCTGATATCATCGTCGCCCGCCGACCGCCCGGCCTCCGGACGCCGGCCTCCGAGGACCCCGAGACCCGAGGGCCGCCGGCCCGCCCATCCGCCGGGCCGGCCGCCCGTCCCCCCATCCCCATGTCCGAACGCCCCGAATCCGTCGTCCCCGGCTCCGCTCCGTCGCCCCTCCCGCCCGGGGGACTCCGCGAGCGGCTGGCCGGGATCGCCGGGCAGATGCTGGTGCTCGCGCAGCTCGCCGCGCTGGCGCTGGTGGTCCGCGCCTTCGCGCTCGAGAGCGCCGCCTTCGGCCGCGTCTTCCTGCTGGTCGTGGCCGGCTACGCCGCCCAGATGGTGCTGCCGGCGGCGCTGCGCCTGCCCCTGTTCGCCGGCCTCTCGGCCGCGGGCGCGGGGATCGTGTTCGGGCCGGCACAGGCGGCCTGGCTGCTCGGGATCGGGCTGGCGCTGATCGGCCTCGCCCACCTGCCGGTGCCGTTCGCGGGGCGGCTGGTCGCGATCCTCGCCGCGGGTGCCGCGCTCGCCGTCTTCCGCGCCGGGGTCTGGACGCCGCCGTGGTCGTCCATCATCTGGCCGATCTTCGGCGCCATGTTCATGTTCCGCCTGATCGTCTACCTCTACGACCTGCGGAACCGGGCGGCGCCGACCGGCTTCTGGCGGTCGGTCTGCTACTTCTTCATGCTGCCGACGGTCTGCTTCCCGCTGTTCCCCGTGGTCGACTACAAGACGATGTGGCGGACGTGGGTCACCGGGCGCGAGGCGCTGCGCGTCCATCAGACCGGGGCCGACTGGATCCTGCGCGGGCTGGTGCAGCTGCTGCTCTACCGCCTCGTCTACCACTCGCTGTCCGTGGAGGCGGCGGACGTGACCGGGGCCTCGAGCGCGCTTCTCTACCTGGTGCGACCCTACCTGCTCTATCTGCGCATCTCGGGCAGCTTCCACCTGGTGATCGGCGTGATGCACCTGTTCGGCTTCGACCTGCCGCGCACCAGCCACAACTACTTCCTCGCCAGCAGCTTCACGGACTACTGGCGACGCATCAACATCTACTGGAAGGACTTCCTGCAGAAGGTGTTCTTCAACCCCGTCTACTTCCGTCTCAACCGCCGGTTCGGCGCGACCGCCTCGCTGGTGGTCGCGACCCTGTTCGCGTTCTTCGTCACCTGGGCGCTCCACAGTTACCAGTGGTTCTGGATCCGCAACGCCTTCCCGGTCGTGTGGCAGGACATCGTGTTCTGGTCGGTGATGGGGATCGCGGTGCTGGTGAACATGGTGATCGAGGCGCGCCGCGGCCGTCGCCGCCGGCTGACGCGCCCGGAGCGTTCCCTGCGCACCGAGCTGGGGCTGGCGCTGCGCACGATCGCGACCTTCTCGGTCATCTGCCTGAGCTGGGCGGTGTGGTCCACCCGCTCGTTCGACGAGCTGCTGCACGTCCTCTCGCGGCTCGGGCGGGTGGGTCCGGCCGACCTCGCCTGGCTGGTCGCCGGGGTGGGGGGGCTGGGGCTCGCGGCGGTGGTCTACGAGCGCCGCGAGCAGCGCGCCCTGGCGGCGTCGCGCGCCCCGTCCGGCGCCGCGGGCGGCTCGCTGCGCCGGCTCCTGTTCCCGGCCCTGCGGGTCGGCGGCCCGGCGGTCGCCCTGCTCGCCGTCGTCTACGCGTCGCTGGTCGTCGTCTACCCGCCCGCGCTCGCCGACGTGGTGGACCGGCTCAAGAACCCGCTGCGGCTCAACCGTGGCGACGCGGCGCTCATGGACCGCGGCTACTACGAGGAGCTGACCGACGTCTCCCGCTTCAACCCGGAGCTGGCCGGGATCTACGCGCGCAAGCCGCCGGACTGGGACCGCTGCTGGGCGTTCCACCGCATCGAGGGGTTCCCGACCTTCGAGATCATGCCCTCCCGGCGGGTCGCCTACATGGGCGAGCTGATGACGACCAACCGCTGGGCGATGCGCGACCGCGACTACGAGCGCGAGAAGCCGCCCGGCACCTTCCGCATCGCCCTGCTCGGCGACTCGCAGGCGATGGGGGGCGGCACGCCCGACTCCCTCACGTTCGAGAACGTCGCCGAGCGGCGTCTGAACGGGGAGGCGGGCGCGGCCGGTCCGCGGGTGGAGATCCTGAACTTCTCGGTCGCCGGCTACGGGCCCGCCGCGCGCCGCTGGCTGCTCGAGCGCTCGGTGTGGCCCTTCACGCCCGACGCGGTGATCGTCACCGGCGTGAACGACCTGGTGTGGGTGGCGCGCGAGGTGGCGGGCGGCGCCGCCGGCCGCTACGCGCAGCCGTTCCCGGCGATGGCGGAGGCGGCACGCGCCGCGGGGATCGACGCGGGCACGCCGCACGAGGTGGCGATGGCGCGCCTGCTGCCCCATCGCGAGCGGGTGCTGCGCGCGATCTACGAGGGGATCACCGGCGCCTGCCGGGATCGCGGCGTGCGGCCCATCGCGCTCTTCATCCCGCAACCGCGCGTCGAGTCCGCGGAGTCCATGGTCGAGATCCGGCGCCAGATCGAGCTGGCCCGCGAGGCGGGGTTCGAGGTCATCGACCTGCTCGACACCTACGCCGGGGTCGCCGATCTCGCGCCGCTGTGGGTGGCGCCGTGGGACCGGCATCCCAACGCGCGGGGGCACGCGATGCTCGGGGAGCGACTGTACGAAGCGCTGCGCGAGGCGCCGCGCCGGTGAGCCGTCCCGCCGTCCGCCGGGCGGGGGGCGGGGAACGACGTTCGACACGGGGAGGACCGATGAGCGATCCGCAGGAGACCATGGGCCGGGTGAAGACGTTCATCCTTCGCGAGTTCCTCGAGGGCGAGGACCCGGCCGCGCTGGCGCCCGACACGCGCCTCTTCACCACCGGCATCCTCGACTCGATCGCCACGCTCAAGCTGGTGGCGTTCCTCGAGAAGGAGTTCGACATCACGATCGAGGCCCACGAGGCGGACGCCCAGAACCTCGACACGCTCGACGACATCGTCCGGCTGGTGGGTTCGAAGCGGTAGGCGCCCGCCCGCGCCCGAACGATCCCATGGCCCTCCACGACCTCCTCGCCCGCAGCGCCGCGCGGCACCCGGACCGGGTCGCGGTGCGCGAGCCCGACGGCCGCGCCGTCACCTACCGCGAGCTGGACGACCTCGCCGCGCGCCTCGCCGACCGGCTCGCGGCGGCCGGCGTCGGACGCGGCGACCGCGTCGGCATCCACCTGCACAAGTCGGTCGACGCGGTCGCGGCGGTGTTCGGCATCCTGCGCCGCGGCGGCGCCTACGTCCCGGTGGACCCGACCGCGCCGGCCGGGCGCAACGGGTACATCTTCTCCGACTGCTCGGTGCGCGCGCTGATCGTCGAGGAGGCGCCGCGCGCCGCGGTGACCGGGGAGATGGCGCGGCGGGGGGCGGAGCCGTGGGTCCTGGCGCTGGAGGGCACGGGCGGCGGCGCGCCGCTGCGGGCCGCCCTCGACCGGCTCGACGCGGCCGGTGCGGGCGGGCGGACGGAGCCGGTGGAGGCGGAGCCCGACGACCTCGCCTACATCCTCTACACCTCGGGCTCGACCGGGACGCCGAAGGGGGTCATGCTCTCGCACCGGAACGCCACCAGCTTCGTGGACTGGTGCTCCGAGACCTTCATGCCGTCCCCGGACGACGTGTTCTCGTCCCACGCCCCGTTCCACTTCGACCTGTCGATCCTCGACATCTACACCCCGCTCGCCCACGGCGCGACGCTGGTCCTCATCCCCGAGGACACCGGCAAGGAGCCGCTGGCGCTCGCCGAGCTCATCGAGCGCGAGCGCATCACGGTCTGGTACTCGACCCCGTCCATCCTGAGCCTGCTGGTGCGCTACGGACGGCTCGAGGCCCGCGACTGCCGGTCGCTGCGCGCGGTGCTGTTCGCCGGCGAGGTGTTCCCGATCGTCCACCTGCGCGCGCTCACGGCGGTCTGGCCGTGGCCCCGCTACTACAACCTCTACGGGCCCACCGAGACGAACGTCTGCACCTGGCACGAGGTGCCGGCCGCCATCCCGCCGGAGCGCACGGAGCCGTTCCCGATCGGGCGGGTGTGCTCGCACCTCGAGGGCCTGGTCGTGGACGCCGCGGGCGAGCCGGTCCCCGAAGGTGGGGAAGGGGAGCTGTGCATTCGCGGGCCGGGCGTCACGCGCGGCTACTGGAACCTCCCGGAGCAGAGCGCGCGCGCGTTCCTCGACCGCCCGGACGGCTCGCGCTGGTACCGGACCGGCGACCTGGTGGCGGCCGGCCCGGGGGGCGTCCTGCGCTTCCTCGGCCGCAACGACCGCATGGTGAAGAAGCGCGGCTACCGGGTGGAACTGGGCGAGATCGAGTCGGCGCTCTACCGCCACGCGGAGGTGCGCGAGGCGGCGGTGGTCGCGGTCCCGGACGGGGAGGGGGGGCTGGCCGTGCGCGCCCACCTTGTCACCCGCGACGGCGGGCGGCTCTCGATCATCGAGCTCAAGCGCCACTGCGGCGGGCTGCTCCCGAAGTACATGATCCCCGACGCGTTCCGTTTCCACGAGGCGCTGCCCCGCACCTCCACGGACAAGACGGACTATCAGCGACTGACCCGGATGGAGTGAGCCGCCGGCGGGCGGCGCGCGGCCATCGGACGAGGAGGACCGGATGGATCTCGGCTGGTCGGAGGAACAGACGGCGCTGCGCGACTCGATCACCGCCTTCGCGCGCGCCGAGCTCAACGCGGGCCTCATGGAGCGCGAGGCGCGCGGCGAGTTCAACCGCGACGGCTGGCGGCGCTGCGCCGAGATGGGGGTCCACGGGCTGCCGGTCCCGGTCGAGTACGGCGGCATGGGGCTCGACGCCCTGACGACGATGGGCGTGCTCGAGAGCCTCGGGTACGGCTGCCGGGACAACGGCCTGGTGTTCTCGATCAACGCCCACATGTGGACGCTCGAGATGCCCCTGCTCGGCTTCGGCAGCGAGGAGCAGAAGCGGCGCTGGCTGCCGCGGCTGTGCTCCGGCGAGCTGATCGGGGGCAACGCCATGTCGGAGCCCGGCGCGGGATCGGACGCGTACAGCCTGACCACCCGCGCCGAGAAGCGCGGCGACCGCTACGTGCTCACCGGGAGCAAGGTGTTCGTGAGCAACGGGCCGATCGCCGACCTGTACCTGGTGTTCGCCACCGTGGATCCGGCGCTGGGACCGAACGGCGTGAGCGCGTTCCTGGTCGAGCGCGGAGCCCCCGGGCTCACGGTCGGCGCGCCGGTGCACAAGATGGGGCTCAAGACCTCGCCGATGAGCGAGCTGTTCTTCGACGGATGCGAGGTGCCGGAGGACCAGCGGCTCGGGCGCGAGGGGGCGGGGAAGAACCTGTTCACCGACTCGATGACCTGGGAGCGGAGCTGCATCCTCGCCGGCGCGGTGGGGGCGATGCAGCGGCTGCTCGAGACCACCGTGCGCTACGCGAACGAGCGCAAGCAGTTCGGCCAGCCGATCGCCAGGTTCCAGCTGGTCGCGAGCCGGCTCGTGGACATGAAGCTGCGGCTCGAGACCTCGCGGGCGCTCCTCTACCAGGCGGGATGGATGAAGGGTCGCGGCCGGAGCATCTTCCTCGAGGCGGCGCTCGCCAAGCTCCACATCAGCGAGAGCTGGGTCGCCTGCGCGCAGGACGCGATCCAGGTGCACGGCGGCTACGGCTACATGGCCGAGTACGAGGTCGAGCGCGAGCTGCGCGACGCGATCGCCAGCCGGCTCTACTCCGGGACCTCCGAGATCCAGCGCATGATCATCGCGCCCCTGCTCGGCGTGTAGCCCGGCGCCGGGACCCGGCGGGCATCCTTCGCTTCGATCCGCAGACACCACGACCACCCCCGCGAACGAGGGTGGTCGAAGTGGACCGCCGGTCGTTCCCGGCTAGCGATAGAGGACCTTGATCCTCCCCCAGGTGCCGGGCGCCGTCGGCGTGACCCCCGACTTGTAGGTCGGCACGCAGAGGAGGTCGCTCGGCTGCAGCTGGACCGGGCGATTCGCCACGAACTGGTCGGTGATCGTCGCGGTGTGCGGCGTGCCGTCGGGCGGCTGGAACTCGTAGCAGACGTAGTGCTGGTTGGGGTCGAGGATCGGGTAGGTCTGGCCGGTCCCGGGGTCGCCCACCGTCTTCTGGGTCGGGTTGCAGAAGTAGCGCGGGAACGCCACGGTCGCCTGCCACGGCCCGAACTGGTCGTTCATCATCACCTGGACGTTCACCGGCGGCCCCTGACAGTCGTAGCACTTGTAGTGGTTGCGCGGCGGGGGCTGCCCGGGCTGGTTCTTCAGCGCCGGATTGAGCAGGTACCGGGCGTCGAAGACGTTGAGCGTGTGGTCGCCGAACTGGTTGATCGCCGTGACCGTGGCGCTGTACGGCTGAGGGCTGATGCGCCACCACGTGTAGTGGAGCAGGGGATCGTTGATCGGGAACGTCTGTCCGCCCGGGAGGTGCTGCTTCTCGGTCGGGTTCATGAACCGATCGAGCACCTCCACCTGATGGGTCCAGGTCGTGAACTGGTCCGCCAGCGTGACCGGCGGCCCCGGCACCGGATAGGGGATCGGCGGGTTCACGAAGTAGACCTTGTAGTGATCCCAGAGCGGGTTCACCTGGGCCGTCGCTGCGGACGGCAGCGCGGCGATCAACACCAGCGCGGCGAGCCAGCGGAGCGGCGAACCGTGGGCACGCGGAGTGTCCTTGGGCATGTGGCACCTCCGAACGGTGCCCGCGGCGTCGAGCCCGGGATGCGGAGACGGCCTCCGCGGGCGTTTTGGGAGAGAGGGCGGCCATCGTGCCGTCACGGGGCGGGATCGCGAAGGGTCGCGGTCGCGAGCCACAGCCGAGCGTGCGCCCGTGCCGTCGAGGGACGAGGCGGGCGCTCTCCCGACACCCGCCGACCGGCCCATCTAGCGCCCCGGGACACCGGCGTGTCCACCGGAAAACGCCGCGCCGCCCGATCCGCGTTTGGTGGGACTGATCGGCCGACCTGCCCCTGGCGGCGAGCCGCCCCTCCGGCTTGGACTTGCGGGGATCCGGGCCAGGCCGTGTCGGAGAACGCCCGAGGGCAGGGCGTCGCGGGCCTGCGACCGGCGGAATCGTAGCCTTCAGGCGACGCTGGAGCGAGGAGCCGCCCGCGCGACGACGCCATCCGGGCGTCCTCGGACCCAGCCTAGTCGCCGCGGATGAACGTCCCGGCCTGGAGCTCCGCGTAGGCCTGGCGCAGCTCGTCGCGCGTGTTCATCACGATCGGCCCCGCCCATGCGACCGGTTCCTCGAACGGCTTGCCCGAGACCAGCAGGAACCGGATGCCGTGATCGCCGGCCTGCACCGTGATCTCGTCGCCGGCGCCGAACAGGACCAGCGACCGGTCGCCGACCGGCTCACGCGCGACCACCTCGACCGGTCCCGGCTGCTCGATGAGCACCCCCATGGGCTCGGAGGCGTCGCGGAAGCTGCCGCTGCCCTCGAACACGTAGGCGAAGGCGTTCCGGCGCGTGTCCATCGGCAGCGTCTTCCGCCGGCCGGGCGGGACCCACACGTCCACGTAGCTCGGGTCCGCCGCGATGCCGTCCACCGGACCGCGCCGCCCCCAGAACTCCCCGCACACGATGCGCGCGCGCGTGCCGTCGTCGTCGGTCACCTCGGGGATCGCCGCGCCCGGGACGTCCTGGTAGCGCGGGGCCGTCATCTTGAGCGAGGCGGGGAGGTTCGCCCACAGCTGGAAGCCGTGCATGCGCCCGCGCGCGTCGCCCTGCGGCATCTCCTGGTGGAGGATGCCGCGCCCGGCGGTCATCCACTGGATGTCGCCCTCGCCCAGGGTGCCGCGGTTGCCGAGGCTGTCGCCGTGGGCGACCGTGCCGGCGAGCACGTAGGTGATGGTCTCGATCCCGCGGTGCGGGTGCCACGGGAAGCCCGCCAGGTAGTCCGCGGGGCGGTCGTTGCGGAAGTCGTCGAGGAGCAGGAACGGGTCGGTCTCGCGCGTGTCGCCGAAGCCGAACGCGCGGCGCAGGTGGACGCCGGCCCCTTCGAGGGTCGGCCGGGCTTCGACGACGCGCGTCACCGGACGGATGGACATGGCACCCCCTGGCGGATCGCGGGCCCCGCGCCGGGTCGTCCCGGCCGCGGTCCCGACCGGCGGTTGGATGCGGCCCGCCCCGGGCCGATGCGGGCCCGCGTCCGGCAGTGTCTCACACGACGGCCGGGGGAGGGCGGGACGGCGTGCGGCCCGGACAAGGAACGGCCTCCCCGGCGGAGCGGACCCGAAGGGCCCGTCCCGGGGAGGCCGGTGACGACGCGGGTTCAGCCCGCGATCGCGCTCAGGCGGCGCGTCGCGTGGCGGGGCGCGCCGCTTCCTCGCTGCGCTGCCGCGTCCGCGGCCGGCGATCGAAGGCGAGGAAACCCAGCGACAGGACGACCAGCGCGCTGAGGAACATCCAGCCCGCGCCGGTGATGGATTCGACCAGGACGATGAACTCGCTCACGGTGTCCCTCCCAGGGCGGGGCCGACCCACCGGGTCCCGGCGTCGCGGTCCGGACGCCGCCGGTCCGCGCGGCGCACGTTGCGCCGCCGGGACCGGACGGTGGCCCCCCGTGACCTGGTCCGGTCCCGGGGCAGCCCCTGCCAGCCCATGAACAGAGCGAGTTCCGTGCCGACGTCCGCGGACGGCGGGTGGAATCCGGCAACGGTAGGGGAACTCGTCGGATACGACGCCGGGCGCGGGTCGTCCGGGGCCCGTCAGGGGTGTGGCGTTCGGACACACTGGTGCGTAGAGGGATGCAAAACTTGCAGACCACGTAATAAGCGCGCGGCCGCCCGGACCCGGGGCGGTGGTGCCCATGCGGGCGGCGCGAGACGCGCCCGGGACCACGCCGGGACGCGAGCAGGCGAGGCGCCGGCCCGTCCGCGCGGCCGGCCGCGCCCGCCGTCGGCCGGTGATCCCCGTCCGGCGCGAGCCGGCTCGCGGGTTCCCGGGGACTCGCGTCCGGGGCCCGCGGCCTTCGCCGATCCCCGCAGCGGCCGCCCGCCGCCGGCCCGCGGGCGCGCGGGGCAACGCCCCGGCCCCGACCGGGAGCGCCGTTGAACGCGGCGGCGGCCCGGCATAGGATGCGCGGCCATGCTGGTGAGGCGCTTTCCGCGGACGGTGGAGTCCCTGCCGGCGCTGGTGGCGTTCGTGCGCGAGTTCCTCGGCGTCCGCGGGCTCGGCGCCGAGCGGGCGTTCGACGTGGACCTGGTGCTGGAGGAGCTCTTCACGAACATGGTCCGACACGCGCGCGGCGGTGGCGCCGAGATCGAGGTGGGGCTCGACCACGACGGGTCCCTGCTCACGCTGCGGCTCCGCGACGAGGGCGTCGAGCCCTGGGACCCCGAACGCGCGCCGGAGCCGCCACTCGACCGCCCGATCGCGGAGCGGCGGCCGGGGGGCCTGGGCGTCCATCTGATCCGCCGGCTCACCCGCGACCTGCGCTTCGAGCACCTCGACGGGACGACCGTGGTGACCGCGCGGGTCGAGGTGCCGCGCTGATGTTCCGGCTCGAGGTGACGGGGGCCGGCGCGGTCCGGCTGATCGGCCGGCTCGATGGGGCGGAGGCGGACGGAGCGTCGCGCGCCTTCGCCTCCCTCGAGGGGTCCGTCGTCGCCGACTGTTCGGAACTGGAGTACATCTCGAGCGCCGGCATCGCCGTGCTGCTCGTCACCCTGCAGCGACTCCAGCGCGGCGGGCACTCCCTCCGCCTGCACCCGGTCCAGCCCCGGGTCCGCAACGTGTTCCGCTACGCCGGATTGGCCGAGATGCTCGGGGTCGAGTAGCCGCCCGCGGGGGCGGGCCGGCGGCCCGCCCCGACCGGGAGTGCAGGCCCCCCCTCCAACCCGGGGGCCGGAGGGTCGTATTGATGGATGGGACCGACGAAGCCGCCCTGCTGTCGCGGTGTCGGGCCGGGGACCCCGGGGCCCGCGAGGCGCTGGTGGTCCGGTACGAGCGGGTGGTCTACACGCTCGCGCTGCGCATGACGGGTGACCGCGAGGAAGCGCGCGACATCACCCAGACGGTGTTCCTCAAGGTGTTCCGCTCGCTGGGGTCGTTCGACCCGCGCCGGCGGTTCTTCAGCTGGGTGTACCGGATCGCCCTCAACGAGGGCATCGACCGGCGACGGGGACGCCGGTCCGAGACGGAGCTCGACGCGACGTGCGAGGACCCCGCGGAGGGGCCGGACGCGCGGGCGGAGCGGAACGAGACGGCCGGTGTGGTGCAGGCGGCGCTGCTGACGCTGAGCGAGGACGACCGGCGGGTTCTGGTGCTGCGGCACTGGCTCGACCGGTCGCACGCCGAGATCGCGGACGCGCTCGGGGTCCCCGAGCGGACGGTGAAGTCGAGGCTGCACGAGGCCCGCCAGCGGCTGGGACGCGCGCTGCGGCGCATGGGAGTGACCGGCGCATGAGTCACGACGAGTTCGAGCGACTGAGCGGGTCGGTGTTCGACGCCGGGGACGAGGCGCGGGACCGCGAGCGCATCGCCGCGCTGCTCGACCGGGAGCCGGCGCTGCGCGAGCGGTGGGAGGACCTGATGGCCGCCCGCGCGGGGCTGGCCGGCGCGGGCCTGGAACGCGTTCCGGACGACCTGCACCTCGCGCTGGTGGACGCCGCGCGCGCCGCGGCGCCGGCGCCGGCGGCCCGGGGGACCTGGCTGGCCTTCGTCACCGCCGCGATCCAGGCTCGCCCCGCCTACGCCCTCGGTGGCGCGGTGGCGGCCGGCTTCGCGATCGGGGCGATCGGCATCGCGCTCCTGACCGGCGCACCGCGCGGCCTCGAGTCCCTCGCGCCGGGGACCGCGGCGACCCTCGCCCCGGTCGCGCCGGCGGTGGCGACCACGCCGATCGAGTGGGGCGGCGCCCGCATCGACGTGACCGCGCGCCGCGCCGGAGGGCGGATGGTGGTGCGCCTCGGCGCCCGCGACGCCGCCGCCACCACGCTCACCCTCGCCTGGGATCCGGCCGAGCTGCGCCTCGGTGCGGTGCGGTGGGAAGGCGCGGAGGCGCCGGCGTTCGACCCCTCGCAGGGTCGCGCGGTGATGCACATGCCGGGGGCCTCCGGCAGCGAGCTGACGTTCGAGGAGTCCGGTCCCCGCGGCGGCGCCCTGAGCGTGACGCTCCGGGCGGCGGGCGGCGACCGGGTCGTCACCATCCCACCCCCCGGGGAGGAGAGGTCGGGCGGGGGGATCACGCGGTAGGAGTGGACATCGGTCCCGCCCGGGCCGGTCGTCGGGCCGGCGGGACGTCGTCACCTGAACCGGAGGGGGTCGCCATGGCCAGGCAGCGCAATCTGATCATCACGGGTGTCGTGGGGGTGGCCGTCATCGTGGGCTTCCTCGCGCTCCGGGGGTTCCCGGTGCCGCGCGAGGGCAGCGAGGGCGCGATCGGGGCGGCGAAGCGGTACACGTCCCGCCAGATCGGGGACAAGGACGTCGCGCTGAGCGATCCGCAGATCCAGGCGTTCATCCAGAGCGACCTGTTCCACCGCATCGCCCGCAGCCCCGAGTTCCAGAAGCTGGCGGCCAGCGCCGACTACCAGAAGCTGGCGGCGATGGTGGAGTTCCGGAACGTCACCGCACTCGCGGAGTTCCAGAAGCTGGCGCCGGTCGCCGAGTTCAGGAACCTCACCGCGCTGGCCGAGTTCCAGAAGCTGGCGCCGCGGGCGGAGTTCCAGAAGCTGGCCCCGATCGCCGAGTTCCAGACGCTGACCGCGAACGCCGAGTTCGAGAAGCTGGTGGCGAACGCCGACTTCGGCCGCCTCATGGCGCAGGCCGAGGCGGCGAAGATCGTCAGCATCGCCGAGTTCCAGAAGCTGGCCGCGCAGGCCGAGTTCCAGAAGCTGTCGGCGCTGGCCGAGTTCCAGAAGCTGGTCGCCCTGGCCGAGTTCCAGAAGCTGGCGCCGATGGCGGAGTTCCAGAAGCTGGCGCCGATGGCCGAGTTCCAGACGCTGGTGGCGAGCGCGGACTACCAGAAGCTGGCGCCGATGGCCGAGTTCCAGACGCTGGTGGCGAGCGCCGACTACGGCCGGCTGGCGCCGATGGCGGAGTTCCAGAAGCTGGCGCCGATGGCCGAGTTCCAGACCCTGGTCGCCAGCGCGGACTACCAGAAGCTGGCGCCGATGGCGGAGTTCCAGAAGCTGGCCGCGATGGGCGAGCTGGCGAAGGCGGTCCCGGCCGCCATCGAGTAGTCTCGGGCGAGCGGACGGCGCGCGATCGCGCCGCCCGCGAGTTCCCGGCTGCGGAGACCCCGTCCCGGAAGGGCGGGGTCTTCCGCGCGTTCACGCCCGGAGATCCGCCATGCCCGAGGCCGCCGGCCGCCGTCGCCGTGTCCGTGCCGCCGCGTTCGCGCTGACCGTCCTGCTCGCGGCCGCGCCGGCGCGGGCGGAGTACCGGGTCCTCGAGACCCCGCACCTGCGCCTGGTCTACCACTCGCCGGCGCAGCGGTTCATCGCCTCCTACGCGGCGCAGTGCTTCGAGAACGCGTTCCGCTTCCACGCCCGGACCTTCGGCTGGACGCCCTCCGAGAAGGTGACGGTGATCCTCGACGACTCGGCCGACTACGGGAACGCGGCCGCCTGGGCGAGCCCCCGGAACGGGATGCTCATCCACCTCGCGCCGGCCAACTTCGTCTACGAGACCGGGCCCGCGAACGAGCGCATCCACTTCGCGATGAACCACGAGCTGGCGCACATCGTCACCCTCGACGGGGCGGCGGGGGCGGACCGCTTCCTGCGGACGCTGTTCCGCGGCAAGGTGCGGGAGACCGCCGAGCACCCGGAGACCATCCTGTACGGCTACCTCACGCTGCCGCGGCGCGGCGCCCCGCGCTGGCATCGGGAGGGGGCGGCGGTGTTCTTCGAGACCTGGATGGCGGGCGGGCTCGGCCGGGCGCAGGGCCCGTGGGACGAGATGGTGTTCCGCGCCATGGTGCGCGACTCGATCCCCTTCTACGACCCGCTCGGGCTCGAGTCCGAGGGGATGAAAGTGGACTTCCAGGCCGGCGTGAACGCCTACCTCTACGGCACCCGGTTCACGACCTGGCTGGCGTGGCGCCACTCGCCCGCGCGGGTCGTCGAGTGGCTCGCGCGCGCGCCGGGCTCGCGCGCCTACTACGGCGGCCAGTTCCGCCGCGCCTTCGGCATGCCGCTCGCCGAGGCGTGGCGCGAGTGGGTGGCATTCGAGCACGACTTCCAGCGCGCGAACCTCGACTCGGTGCGGCGCCACCCGGTCACGCCCTACCGCGACCTCTCCGCGCGCCCGCTGGGCTCGGTCTCCCGCGCGTTCGTGGACCCGGCCACGCGCTCGCTCTACGCCGCGGTCTTCCATCCCGGCCGGGTGGCGCACGTGGCCGCGATCCCGCTCGACGGCGGCGCGCCGCGGGTCCTCCACGAGGTGCGCGGGCCGGCGCTCTACTTCGTCTCCTCGCTGGCCTGGGACCCGGGATCGCGGACCCTGTTCTACACCGCGGACAACAACGAGTGGCGCGACCTGTGCGCGCTCGATCCCGCGAGCGGCCGCTCGCGCACGCTGATCCGCGACGCGCGGGTGGGCGATCTCGCCTTCTCGACCGCCGACTCCTCCCTGTGGGGCGTGCGCCACTTCAACGGCATCTCGACCATCGTCCGCATCCCGCACCCGTGGCGCGAGGTGAACCAGGTGGCGTCGTTCCCGTACGGGCGCGACGTCTACGACCTCGACCTCTCGCCCGACGGCCGCCGGCTCGTCGGCTCGCTGGGGGAGGTGAGCGGCAGCCACTCGCTCCGCCTCTGGGGGGTGGACCGGCTGCGGAGCGGGGACACGACCTCGCGCGTGCTGCAGGACTTCGGCAGCTCGATCCCGACCAACTTCGTCTTCACCCCGGACGGGCGCGCGGTCGTGGGCAGCTCGTACTACACCGGGGTGTCGAACGTCTTCCGCGTGGATCTCGAGACGGATTCGCTCGACATCCTCACGAACGCCGAGACCGGGTTCTTCCGCCCGATCCCCCTCGGCGGCGACTCGCTGATCGTGTTCCGCTACGCGGGCGGCGGCTTCGTGCCGGCCGCGATCGCGGGGCGTCCGCTGCGCGACGTCAGCGCGATCGAGTTCCTCGGCCAGCGGACGGTCGCGCGGCACCCGGTGCTGGAGACCTGGCAGACGCCCTCCCCGGCGACGATCGTGCTCGATTCGCTGGGCGTGAGCGACACGCCCTACCGGGCCTCCCGGCGCCTGGAGCTGAACTCGATCGTGCCGATCGTCGAGGCCTACAAGGACCGCCCCGCCTTCGGCGCGCTGCTCTCGGTCGACGACCCCCTCGCCACCTGGCGGCTCTCGCTGTCGGCGAGCTGGTCGCCCGAACGATCGCTGGCGGCGGGCGAGCGCTGGCACGTCGCCGCCGGGGTCGAGCACCGCGGGATCGAGGCGCGGGTGCGCTGGAACCGGGCCTCCTTCTACGACTTCTTCGGCCCGACCAAGACCAGCCTCAAGGGCTGGGAGACCGGGCTGCGGGCCTCGCGCACGCTGGTGCGCGACCTGCCGCGGACCGTGGAGCTCACCGCCGGCGTGAGCGCGTTCACCGGGCTCGAGCGGGTGCCCGACTACCAGAACGTGGCGGCCGCGCCGAGCGTGGACGCGGTCGTGGTGCCCTCGGCGCAGGTGCGCGGGAAGAACCTGCGGTCCTCGCTGGGGGCGGTGGACGCCGAGAAGGGCTGGGCGTGGTCGCTGTCCGCCTCCGGCAACCTGGTCCGCACCGTGCAGGGCGCGGACGCCCGCTGGTCGGCATTCCCGTTCCTCGAGGCGACCGGCGACCTCGGCGCCCCGCTCCCGTCCGGGAACGCCTCGCTGTGGCTGCGCACCGCCGCCGGGTGGGGGGACGGGAACCGCGCCGAGCCGTTCGCCAACGTCTTCTTCGGCGGGTTCGGCAACAATCACGTCGACCGGCTCGACGCGAAGCGGTACCGGCAGGCCACCAGTTTCCCGGGGGCGGAGATCAACGCGATCGCCGGCACCCGCTACGGCCGGGCCCTGCTCGACCTGAACCTGCCGCCGCTGCGCTTCCGGCGCGCCGGGGTCCCCGCCTTCTATGCGAGCTGGCTGCGCGTCTCGCTGTTCGGCGGCGGGCTGGTCGTCAACCCGGACCGGGCGGCGTGGCGTCGCGAGCTCGCCGACGTCGGCACGCAGGCGGACCTGCGGCTCCAGCTGCTCACGCACCAGCCGCTCACCCTCTCGGCGGGCTGGGCGCGGGCGTTCGAGCGCGGCGCGGCGCCGTCCGACGAGTGGATGGTGTCGCTCAAGATCCTGTAGATGAGCCCGCTCTCGCTCGCGGTCGGCTTCCTGCCGGTGGTGCTGTTCCTGGCCGGGCTGGTGGCGATGGACAGCTACCGGCTGCTGACGCGGCGGCAGGTCGCGGCCTCGATCGGCTGGGGCGCGCTCGCCGCGGCCGGCGCCTTCACCGTCCACCGCGCGCTGCTGGACGGTCACGGGATCGATCCGGTCGCGCTGCGGCGATACGTCGCGCCGGCGGTCGAGGAGGTCCTCAAGGCGGGGCTGGTGCTGGCCCTGGTCGTGCGCGGCCGGGTCGGGTTCCTGGTGGACGCCGCGGTGCGGGGCTTCGCGGCCGGCACCGGGTTCGCGCTGGTCGAGAACGCGTGGTACGCGCACGCGCTGGGGGAGACCAGCCCGTGGCTGTGGGTCCTGCGCGGGCTCGGCACCGCGGTGCTGCACGGATCGACGACCGCGATCGCCGCGATCGTCGCCCGGGCGCTCGCCGACCGCCACCCCGGGGGACGGTGGCTCGTCGTCCTGCCGGGGCTCGCGCTCGCCATGGCGGTCCACTCGGCCTACAACCACCTCGCGCTCAACCCGCTGCTGGCGACCGCGCTGGTCCTGGGGGGCGCCCCGGTCGCGATGCTGCTCGTGTTCGAGGCGAGCGAGCGCGCGACCCGTGCCTGGGTCGGCCACGGCCTCGACCGGGACGCGGACCTGCTCGAGCTGATCCAGTCCGGCGCGATCGCACGGACGCCGGCCGGCGAGTACCTGTCTTCGCTGCGCGACCGCTTTCCCGGCCCGACCGTGGCCGACATGCTCTGCCTGCTCGAGATCCGCCTCGAGCTGGCCCTGCGGGTGAAGGGCCTGCTGCTCGCCCGCGAGGCGGGGATCGAGATGCCGCCCGATCCGGCGCTGTCCTCCCGCCTGCGCGAGCTGCGCTTCCTCGAGCGCTCGATCGGACCGACCGGTCGGCTGGCGATGCGGCCGCTGCTGCCCGAGGGGCGCGACCGCTGGCAGGTGCAGCTGCTCGAGGGGAGCTCGCGAGGGGCGCCGTCCGGCTGATCGGCGCCGCGGAGCCGCGGTGGCCCCGCCCGCGACCGGCCGGATCATCTGCGGTATGCTGGAGCGCCGCCGCCGGCGGGCGCGACCGTGTCCCGCGCCCCGGGACGAGCGCGCCGCCGAGGGAGGAGCCACCATGACCGCGCACCCCAGTCCCATCGACCGCACGCCCCGCGGGCGCCGCCGTCGTGTCCTGCTCGCGACGGGGGCGGTCGCCGCGGCCTGCGCCCTCGCGCCGTTCCCCGCCTCCGCCTACCCCGGCGGGCTTCCGCCCGAGGCGCCCGACGATCCGCCCGGGACCGCCGCGCTCCCGGTCGCCGGCGCGCCGCGGGCCGCGGCGGTCACCTTCGGGCGCTTCACCCACGTGCAGGTCAACGTCGCGAACGGACAGGTGAACGTGGTGGGGGACGCGGCGAACGAACCGTCCATCGCCGTGGATCCGTTCGACCCCGACCGCATGGCGATCGGCTGGCGGCAGTTCGACACCATCGCCTCGAACTTCCGCGAGGCGGGCTACGCCTGGACCGTGGACGGCGGGCTCACCTGGCAGAAGGGCGAGATCGAGCCCGGCGTGTTCCGCAGCGATCCGGTGCTGGGGGCGGACGCCCAGGGCAAGTTCTTCTACAGCAGCCTCACGAACGTGGGCGGGTTCAACTGCCGGGTGTTCCCCTCGACCGACCAGGGCGCCTCCTGGGGCGCGTCCGCATTCGCCTACGGCGGCGACAAGCAGTGGTTCACGATCGACCGCACCGGCGGCATGGGCCACGACCACCACTACCAGGCCTGGAGCACCGCGGGGAATCCCACGCCGGGGCTCACGTTCAACCGGTCCGTGGACGGCGGGGCGAGCTTCCAGTCGCCGACCGCGATCCCCAACACGCCCCTGTGGGGCACGCTCGACGTCGCGTCGGACGGCACGCTCTACGTGGTCGGCAGCAACGGCACGAACTCCCCGATCTACGTCGCGCGCTCCACGAACGCGCGCGACGCCGGGATGACGCCGACGTTCACCACCGTGCCCGTGACCCTCGGCGGCACCCTCCAGATCGGCGGCCCGAACCCGGCCGGGCTGCTCGGGCAGCTGTGGATCGCGGTGGACCGCTCCGGCGGGCCGCGCGCCGGCTGGGTCTACGTGATGGCGACGGTGAAGCCCGCCAGCGACCCGATGGACGTCCTCTTCGTCCGCAGCACGGACGGCGGCCAGACCTGGAGCGCGCCGCAGCGGATCAACGACGACCCGGCCGGGAACGGCGCCTGGCAGTGGTTCGGGACGCTGTCGATCGCGCCCAACGGCCGGCTCGACGCGGTGTGGAACGACAGCCGCGTGAGCGGCGACAGCTCGCGCACCGCGCTCTTCTACAGCACCTCCCACGACGGCGGCGTCACCTGGTCGGCGAACGAGCAGGCGAGCCCGGTCTGGGACAGCCGCATCGGCTGGCCGAACCAGAACAAGATCGGCGACTACTACCACATGGTCTCGGACGACTCCGGCGCCGACCTGGCGTGGGCGGCCACGTTCAACGGCGAACAGGACGTCTACTACGTGCGCATCGCCGAGCCGACCGTGTCGGTCGCCGCCGGCCCGCCGGGCGGGACCCGGCTGCATCCGAACCAGCCCAATCCGTTCGCCGGCGCCACCACGCTCCACTTCGCGGCGCCGGCCGGGACGCGGGCGACGCTCGGCGTGTTCGACGCCGCGGGCCGGCGCGTCGCCACCCTGTTCGACGGCGCGGCGGCGGGCGCCACGCAGAGCGTCCGCTGGGACGGTCGCGACGCGGCCGGGCGCCCGGCGGCCTCCGGCGTGTACCTCGCCCGGCTCGAGTCGGCCGGCGCCTCCCTCACCCGCAGGCTGCTCCTCCTGCGTCGCTGACGGCGCGGCCGTCGTCCGCCACCCCACCCCCGCGGAGGTGCCGATGCGGTTCGTCCCGGCGACGGCCCTGCTCCTGGTCCTGGCGGTGAGCGCCCCCGCCGAGGCCCGGTCCGCCCCGGTGGACTCGGCGGCGCGGGTGGCGGTCGGGGTCGCACAGCTCCGCGCCACGCTCGGCGCGTGGGAGGTCACCACGGAGTTCCTCGACGACAGCGGCCGCGTCGCGCGCGCGGCGGAGGGCACCTACCGGTTCGAGTGGGTGGTCGAGGACCGCGTGCTCGCCGGCCGCTCCGAGATCCCGGCGATGCAGCAGAGCTCCGGGATCCTGTTCTACGTCCGCGAGCGGAAACTCGAGATCGAGATGGTCTCGGTCGGCGGCGACGGCCGTCTGTGGGTGATGACCGGTCCGATCGACGGCGAGACACGGACCACGCCCGACCTGCCGACCGCCGGCGGCGGGACGATGCGGCTGCGCTTCACCCGCTCCGCCGTGACCCCCGACCGGTTCGAGTCGCGGATGGAGTACAGCGTGGACCGCGGCGCCACCTGGGCGCCCGGCAACCACCAGGTCTTCCGCCGCGCCGCCGCCCCGCGCTGACCCGGGCCGCTAGGGCTTGTTCATCCGGAAGCCCCAGTCCGGCGGGCGTGGACCCGCGGGCGCCTTCGGCAGGATCGCGGTGTTGGCGTCGCGGATGGCGTGGAACGCGGGCGAGAGGATCTCGATTCCGGCGCGCGCGAACGCGTCCTGGATCTCGGCATGGAGCGCCGAGTAGAGCCGCAGCTGCGGGTGGGAGAGGTGGGTGACGCAGTTCACCTCGTAGGCGACGCTGTAGTCCCCCAGCGAGCGCTGGTAGACCCAGGGCGCCGGGTCCTTCTCGACCCCCTCGACGCGCCCGGCGGCCTCGATCAGTAGGCCGTGCACGGTGCGCCAGTCCACGTCGTAGCCGATGGTCACCTCGGTGTACAGGATGAGGCCAGGGTCCTCCGCGAGCCGCGTGTAGTTGACGATCGCGGAGGACGCCACCTGGCCGTTCGGGATCGTGATCTCCTCGTTGCGGATCGTGCGGAGCTTGGTGGCGAAGAACCCCTGGCTCGTGACGTCGCCGACCACTTCGCCGATCCTCACCCGGTCGCCGGTGCGGAACGAGCGTGAGAAGGTCAGCACGATGCCCGAGATGACGTTTCCGACGAACCCGGTCGAGCCGAGCGAGAACAGGACGCCGATGAACAGCGAGACCCCCTGGAACGCCTTGGACTGGGCGCCCGGGATGTAGGGGAACGCGACGATCACGGCCGCGATCCACAGCACGATCTTCACCATGCGCTTGCTCGGCCGGGCCAGCTCCGGGTGGAAGCCGCCGACCTGGAGCGTGCCGGCGCGGATCGCCTCGAAGAAGCGGTCGGAGAGCGCGGTGAGCCAGCGGAAGAGCACGACGATCACGGCGATGACCAGCAGCCCGGGCACCGCGGCGCCGATCGAGCGCACCACCTCCAGCGCCTGCGTGGTGGCGAAGTGGAGCAGCTGCCAGCTCCAGCCCTGGGTCCACGGGAACAGCGAGAACACCAGCGTCAGGTAGGTGTAGAGCAGCGCCAGCAGGGCCACCAGGTCGAGCCGGGCGAGGATGCCGCCGACCGCCCCGGTCACCTGCGCCTGCGAGAGCACCTCGAAGTTGCGGATGCGCAGCCCCCGTACGTGGCGCGGGAGGAAGGCCGCCAGCCACGCCTGCCAGCGGCGGCCGAGCGCCCGCACGAGGCGGAACACCAGCCATGCGGCCAGCGTGATGCCGAGCGCGATCAGGAACGAGATGAGGATCCCGAGCGGCCGGCGGCCGGCCCGCTCCTTCTCGATCCCCTCCCGCACCTGTCCGGGCAGATCGGCGATCAGCGCGGCCATCTCGCCGGGCTCCAGCTCGCCGGCGTCGTCCGGGGTGATCACCCACAGGAAATGGCGGCCGAGGCGCACCTCGACGCCCTCCGGCGTCGAGAGCAGCCGCACGGAGTCCGCCGGCACCTTGCCGTCCACGACCGCGCTGGTGATGCGCGCGCGGATGGCGCCCGCCCGTTCCTGCGGCGTGAGCCCGTCGCGGCCGACGCGCACGCGGAAGATCTCCCGGCCGCCGACGAAGACCGGCACCGAGACCGCCGGCGTCGTGACGACCGTCTCGGGCGGGGCGCTCTCGGCCTTGACCATCAGCGCCTCGCCGGCGCGCTGCAGCGCGGTCGAGTCGGCCGCGGCGCTCGCGGCCGCGGCGCTGTCGGCGGCGGTCGCGGCGGCGCGGCCGGCCGCGGGGGCGTCGCCCAGCGCACGCGCCGCCGGGCCGGCCGGGGGCCCGGGCCGGGTCGCGGCGATCGC
>CAZKQE010000007.1:6935-23769 GCA_964554725.1 uncultured bacterium | reverse complement strand
CCCCGGCAGCCCGGCGAGCCCGCGGCGCACGGCGCGCACCGCCCCCGCCAGCGGAGAACCGCCGGCGAGCCGCACCAGCGTCACGCCGGGCGTGAACGCGGCGGCCGTGACCGCCCCCGGCAGTCCGCGCAGGCGCAGCGCCTGCAGCGCGCCGCGGCCGAGCAGCTCGCGCGGGTCGAGCGAGCGCTTGAGGGCGCGGACGCGCGCCGCCTCCTCGACCCCGAACTTGCGCGCCATCCAGGGCGACTGCCAGCGGCCGAGCACGTAGGGGCGGCCGTGGTGGCGCGCCATCGCCAGATCGAGCAGCGCCGGCGCCAGCATCAGCTCGACCGCGAAGCCGCCGGAGCGATGGTCCACCAGGTAGGCGCCGATCACCAGCGCCGAGCCGTCGGCCAGGTAGTAGACCTCGGCGTCGAACTCGCTCCCCATGCCGCGCGCCAGCGCTTCGGCCGGCGGCAGGAAACGCGGCACCTCCGAGGCGGGCATCACGATCTCGGCCGCCAGCAACCCCGGACCCAGCCGCTTGGTCTGCATGGGCCGGAACCGCTCGGCGGCGAAGCGGAGGCTCTCGGCCTCGAGCGCCACCGGGCCGCCCGGGCAGCGGCCGAGCGCGGCCGCGAACGCGCGCCCGGCGTCGGCGCCGCAGAAATCCACGAACAGATAGCCGCCCGCGTGCGGCGGGTCGGCCCCGGTGCGCGCGCCGAGGGCGGCCGGCCCCTCGATCCCGGTCCACGGCAGGTCGGCGCCGCCGGCGAGACGTCCGGGCCGCTCGCGCCACTCGCGCGCGGCCTCGTCCTCCCACACCCGCCGGATGTGATGGAGATGGGTGCCCGAGAGCAGCTTGACGTTGGCGGGCGCCGGGAACGGACCGCCGGCCTCGCGCATCACCCAGTCCGCCGCCTCGAGCGCGCCCTCGCGCCGCTCGAACGCGAGCAGGAACGCGCCGAGCGCGGGTCGCGGCTCGACGACGACCGCCAGGCGCAGCACCAGCCCCAGCACGCCCTCGCTGCCGGCGAGGTCGGCGAGCCGCATCGGGCGATAGCCGTGCGCGGCGAACCACGCATCGCACTCGTCGGCGGGCAGCGTCCTCCGGCGCGGGCCCTCGTCCGGCACGTCGAGCCGTCCGTCGTCGTGGAACCGCACGTGCTCGCCCGCCGGCAGCAGCACGTCGGCGGCCCGCACGCTCTGCAGGGCGCGCCCGCCCCGGTAGGCGTTCATGCCGATGCCGCCGGTGACGAACCAGCCCACCAGCGTGCCGCCCAGGTTCGACGGGTAGACGGTGAGCGCCAGACCCTCGTCGGCGAGCCGCCGGTGGATCGTGCGCATGCGCGCGCCGGCCCCCACCACCACCACCCGGTCCTCGGCGTCGAGGTCGATCGCGTCGAGGCGCGAGAGGTCGAGCGTGAGCCCGCCGTCGTTGGGCACCGAGCCGCCCATCGCGGTCGAGGCGGCCCCGCGCAGCGTCACCGGCACGCCCTCCTCGCGGCCCCAGCGCAGCGCGCGCGCGGCCTCGGCCAGGCTGACCGGCTGGAACACGACGTCGGGCACCGCGCGGGTGAGCACGCGGGTGAAGAGCGGGCCGAGGTAGACGTTCTGGTCGCGGTCCGCCTCCGCGCGCAGGAAGGCGTCGGTGACGATGCGGTCGCTCAGCGACGCGGCACCCTCGCCGCCCTCCCCCACCTCGGTGCGCAGGGCCTCGAGCAGCGCGTTCGCCATCGCGCGCGTGCGGGCCGGGGCGACGCGCCCGGCCGGCGAGCGGCTCTCCTCGAAGAAGAAGCTGAGGTCGGGGATCGCGGAGCGGAGCGCGCCCGACCGCTGGTCGGCGGGAAGCTCCAGGAAACGTTCGAGCGGCTGCCCGAGGATTCTCTCGAAGAAGGACAGGGCGGTCGTCCCGGGGGGTTCAGGGATGGGTGGCTCCGCCTGGCGGGCTCGCCGGGCCGCCGCGTGCGGTGCTCGCGGCAGGAATCCCGGGACCGGTTCCGGCAGTCCCTGGCGCGCGAACGCGCCGCACTATAGCAGAGCGCGGCCGGCACGCGCACGAACGCGCCCGGCGCGATCCGGGCGCCGTCAGCGCCGCAGCAGCAGCGCGGTCACCTCGACGAACGACATCACGAACCCCGCCGCGGTGAGACCGAGCAGCGCCAGCGCCAGCAGCTGCACGCCGCGGCCCTCGCGCTTCTCGCTGAAGCGCATCGCCTCGGCGACCACCCAGCCGCCGGCGAACCCGCCCGCATGCGCCCAGTTGTTGACGCCGCTCATGAAGAACCCGAACGCGAACATGATGATCGCCCACTGCCAGTAGTGGGCGGTCATGGCGGCGCCCCCGCGCTTGCGGCCGTAGACGATCAGCCCCGCGAGCAGGCCGAAGATGCTCCCGGAGGCGCCGATCGAGGGCGACGGCGTGAGCAGGTTCGAGAGCACGAACCCGGCCGCGCCGGCCAGCGAGAACAGGACGAACGCCCGCGCCGGGCCGTAGGCGTCCGCGACCGCCGGGCCGAGGTTGCGGATCCACAGCACGTTGAAGACGATGTGCAGGATGCCGCCGTGCAGGTAGATGGCGGTCAGCACCGTCCACCACCAGCCCTGCTGCCAGGCGAGCCCGCCGGTCATGCCGAGCTGGTAGAGCGCGCGCTGCCCGGGGGAGAGGATCGAGAACAGCCCGTGCATGCGCAGGATCGCCTCGGGCTGCAGGATCAGCGAGGCGACGTAGAGCGTGACGCAGGCGCCGACGATCAGGCCGATGAGGTCGAGCCGGCCGCCGAAGAGCCGCTGCAGCGACGGCGTCCAGCCGTAGAGCCCCGGCCGCCAGGCGCCGCAGAACGGGCACTTCTCCTCGCCGACGCCGATCAGCTTCCCGCACTCGGGGCAGATCATCGAGCCCGTGGTCTGTCGCGCCATGAGGCGGCAGGATACGGCAGCCGGCGCGGAGGCGCACGCGGACGCCGCGCCGCCGCCCGCCCCGCTGCGCGACGGACCACCACTGCGCTATGCTGCCCGCCCGCACCCGCAGCGCACAGCGAACCGGGAGGCCCGTCCTTGCTCGTGCACGTCACCCCCTCCGACCGCGCGCCGGCCGGCGCGATCCGCGCCGCGCTCGCGCTCGCGCTGGCGCTCACCTTCGCGGCCCTTCCCGCGGGCGCGGCGCCCGCCGCCCCGTCCCGTGGACGCCCGGCCGCCGCCGAGCGCCCCTCCTACCGGCTCTACCTCGCCGCGCTCGCCGCCGCCGAGGCGAAGCTGCGGCTCCACGAGACGCGCGACGCCCGCGAGTGGCTCGAGCAGGCGCCCGCCGAGCATCGCGGCTGGGAGTGGCGCTACCTCGCGGCGCGCGCCGACCGGAGCATGGCCGCGACCACGGCCCACGCACGGTCGTTGAACGACATCGCCGTGAGCCCCGACGGCCGCCGGCTCGCCACCGCCTCCGCGGACAGCACCGTGCGGCTGTGGGACGCGGCCACCCTCGCACCGCTCCACGTGCTGCGCGGCCACCGCGCCACGGTCTGGAGCGTCGAGTTCTCGCCCGACGGCCGCCGCCTGGCCTCGACCGCCTCGGACGGGACCGTCCGGGTGTGGGACGCGGCGAACGGGGACAGCCTGCTGCGTCTCGACTGGACCGGCCGCGGGATCGCGGCGGTCGCCTGGCGGCCGGACGGCGCCGAGCTGGCCGCCTGCTCGTGGGACCGCTCGCGCGAGCGGGGCGTGTGGGGCATCGTCGGCGTCTGGGACGCGCGCACCGGCGAGCGCCGCCGCCTGATGGAGCACGGCATCAAGCCGATCGTCAGCATCGCCTGGGCGCCGGACGGCGCCAGCCTCGCGGTCGGGACCTGGGACTACGACGTGGCGCGCTGGGAGACGGCCACGTGGCGGCCGCTGCCGGGGCTGGCGCCGCCCGAGAGCAAGGTCTACAAGGCGGTCCAGAACCTGGCCTTCTCGCCCGACGGCGCCATGCTGGCGGTGGTGGCCAAGGACGGCGCGCTGCGCCTGTGGTCGCTGGCCGATGCGCGGCTGCTCGCCACGCTCTCGCGGCAGACCGAGGGCCAGACGAAGTGGGTGAACGACGTGCGCTTCCTGCCCGACGGACGCCGCATCCTCACCGTCGGCTCCGACCTCACGCTGCGCCTGTGGGACGCGCGCAGCCACGAGGCGCTGCAGGTGCTCCACGGCCATGCCGCGCCGATCCAGGCGCTCGCGGTGAGCCAGGACGGCGCCCGCGCCTGGTCGGGCGACGGCGACGGGCGGCTGCTGGCGTGGGACCTGCCCGCGCTCGAACCCTCGTCCGAGGCGTGGGCGAGCGCGACCGACCCCTACGAGGTGGCGTTCCACGCCGGCAGCCGGCGCGCCGCCACCGCGCACTGGGGCGGCGAGATCCGCGTGCGCGACAGCGACAGCGGACGCGAGATCGCGAGCTGGAAGGGGCACGAGGAGTCGGGCGTGCGGGTGCGCTGGAGCCCCGACGGGACGCGGCTGGCCACCACCGGCAACGACGGTCGCGTGGTGCTGTGGGACGCGGCGTCGCGCACCGTGGTCCGGGAGCTGGCCGCGACCTCGGGCGGGCAGATCACCACCGTCGCGTTCCATCCGTCCGGGTCCCACGTCGCCGCCCCCACCGCCGCCGGCGTCGTGACGCTATGGTCGGTCCCCGGGGGCGACTCCGTGGCCGCCCTCGACGTCGGGCCGGGCCGGGTCTGGCAGGTGGCGTTCAGCCCCGACGGGCGCATGCTCGCGGCCGCGGGCGGGGACGGCGCGGTGCGGGTGTGGGACTGGCGCACGCGGCGCCCGATCGCGCGCCTCGCAGGACACCGCGGCACGGTGTCGCTGGCCTGGCGGCCCGACGGCCGGGCGCTGGCGACCGGCGGCAGCGACCGCCGCATCCGCATCTGGGACGCCGCCCGCGGCACCGTGCTCGACGAGTTCCCGACCCAGCTCGCCGGGGTCGGCAGCCTCGCCTGGTCGCCCGACGGCCACCGCCTCGCCGGCGGGCTCGGAAACAACACCGTCCAGCTCTGGGACCCGGCGACCGGGGAGCGCGTGCTCACCGTGCCCTATGATTCGAGCGTGTGGGACGTGACCTGGAGTCCCGACGGACGGCGGCTCGCGGTGATCGTCCTCGGCGACCGCATCCACCTGCTCGACGCCGGGCCGCCGGCGGCGGGCGTGCGACCGTAGGGCGGCCGAGCGCGCCGGGTCGCCGGGCGGTCACGCGCCGGCAATCCCTCCGTAGATGGCTCCAGACCGGGGATGGGGATCGATCCGCGATCCCGCCCGAACCCGAGGAGCCCGCCATGCCCAGCATCCGATCCCGATGGACCGTCCCCTTCGCCGCCGCCGCCCTCCTGCTCACGGTCTCCGCGGTGCTCGCCCAGGGGCCGCGGCCCCGGCCGACCTCGTGGGCCGACTGCGAGAAGTTCGACGGCGTGGTCACGCCCGCGACCTTCAAGCCCACGGCCGGGCGCTTCGACCAGCTCTACGCCGGCGGGAACGGGTTCCGCGACGGCGTGCCGCTCATCTCCGAGTCCAAGCCCGGCGACCGGGACTACAACGGCGGCCGCTGGCACATGAACGTGCTGAGGGCCGGCGTCGACCCGTCGAAGTACGCGAACGCCTGCCGGGTCGAGGACCTGGACCTGCGCGACTTCGAGGCCACCGGCAACTACTTCGAGTGCCCGCTGCTGCCGAGGCGCGGGGAGCGCTGACCGTCGCGCGTCCCCCGCGCGCCGTCGTGAACGGGCCGGTCCGCCCCCGGACCGGCCCGTGTCCGACCCGCCCTCCCGAAGCCCCGCCGGTCCCGGACGGGGCCGCGGCGTTGCCCCGTCCGCGCCGCAGCCGCTAGGCTGTCCCGGCGAGGGCGTGACGAGCCGGCCCTCGCCGACGCCGCCCGACCGCCCGCGGAGGCCCTCGATGATCATCGACGTCCACACCCACCTCAACAACTACGACGAGGCGCATCCGCGCCCGCTGGCCGACTCGGTCGCCCAGCTGCGCCAGTCCATGGCGACCAACCAGGTCGATCGCGTGCTGGTGCTCACGTCGTACAGGGTGGACGAGCACCGACCGTCCACGCGCGACGTCGTCGAGGCCCTCGAGAAGTACCCCGACATGGACGTGGTCGCCGGGATCAGCTTCCTCCACTACAAGCTGCGCGACCTGCGCGAGATCGCGGATTACCTCGCCGACGGCAAGGTGAAGGGCCTCAAGCTCTACCCGGGCTACGAGCCTTTCTATCCACACGATCCGCGCTGCCGGGTGATCTACGACCTGGCGATGGAGTACGACGTGCCGGTGATGATCCACTCGGGCGACACCTACAGTCCCAAGGGCAAGGTGCGCTACTCCCACCCGATCCACATCGACGACGTGGCGGTGGACAACCCGTCGCTCAAGCTCGTCATCTGCCACATCGGCAACCCGTGGATCCGCGACTGCATGGAGGTGGTGTACAAGAACCGGAACGTCCACGCCGACATCTCGGGGCTGGTGCTGGGCGACTTCACGTCGCGCTTCAAGAACTTCATGCAGCAGCAGGTGAAGGACATGATCCTCTACGCCGGCGAGCCGCGGTACCTCCTGTACGGGACCGACTGGCCCATCTGCCGCATGGGGAGCTATCTGGAGTTCGTGAGGAGCCTCAAGCTGCCGCCCGAGAGCGCCGAGCGCATCCTGTGGCGCAACGCGGCCGAGCTGTTCCGGCTCGACGTCGGGCAGGAGGCCGCCGCCCCGGCGCCCGCGGAGGCCGATCCCAAGTCCCGCGAGCGGACGGGCGCGAGCGCGCGCGCGGCCGCGGCTCCGAAGTCGCGCAACCACGCGAAGGGATGAGTCCGGGCGGCGTCGGCGTGGTCGCGCCGGCCGTCGCGGCCGCGGCGCTGCTCGTCTACCATCGCGCTGCGCTCCTCTTCTTCTCGCAGGACGACTTCCTCGGCCTGGCGCGCGCGAGCGGCCTCGCGCCGCCGCTCGCCGGACCGTGGCGCTACCTGTCCCACCAGGCGATCTACGACCTGATGGTCCCGCTCGCCGGGCTCGACGCGCTCCCCTACCACCTGGCGAGCCTCGCCGTCCACGCCGGCTGCGCCGCGCTGATCGCCGTGCTGCTCGCCCGCTGGACCTCCCCCGCCGCCGCGCTGGTCGGCGCCGGGTTCTTCGCCGTCCATCCGGCGCTGTTCGGGGCGGTCTACTGGTTCTCGGCGATCGGCGACGGCCTGGCACTGCTGTTCGCCCTCGCCGCCCTGGCGCTCGCTCTGCGCGCGGATCGCCGGCGCTGGGCATCGCTCCCGGTATTCGCGCTCTCGCTGCTGGCCAAGGAGTCCACGCTGCTGCTCCCGGCCGTGGTGGCGCTCGCCGCGCGGGCGCGCCCGGCCGAGGGCGCGCCGCACCGCCGCCCGGGTCACGGCGTGACGCTCGGCCTCGCCGCCGTCGCGCTCGCCTACGCCGCCACGTTCGTGGCCGGCGACGCCTTCAGCGTCCGCGGCGGCTCCTCCGCCGCATCGCCCTACGCGTTCGGGCTCGGCGTCCACGTCGGCGCCAACGCGCTCACCTACCTGGGATGGAGCGCGGGGTTCCTGCTGCCGTTCGTCCGCGGCTTCAGCGACGCGGTGGACCCGGCCGCGTACCCGTGGGGGATCGGCGCGCTCGCCCTGTGGCTCGCCGGCCTCGCCTCGCGGCGACTGCGCCGCGCCGGCTGGCTGGCCGGCGGCGGGATGTGGCTGCTGTTCCTGCTGCCGGTGCTGGGGCTCCGGAACCACACCTACCATTACTATCTGTACGCGCCGCTCGCCGGGGCGGCGTGGTGCGTGGCCATCGCGTTCGACCGTCTGGCCCCCCGGGGGCGCGCCGGCTGGGCGATCGCCGCGGTGCTGGCCGCGGCGCTCACGTGGAACGGAGCCCTGCTGGTGCGAAAGGTCGAGACCATGCCGTTCGTGCTCCCGGAGCTGCGCGCCGAGCCGATCGTGGACCGCGCGCGCATCGCCCGCAACGTGCGGGACGACCTCGCCGCCGCCGGGCTCACGGAGGGCGTCGTCCTGCGCTTCTGGTCGCCGACCGGGACCCGCCTCGGGCGGCGCGGCGAGCCGCTCCCCGCGCCCGCTCCGATGGAGACCTACTGGGAGCGCAACGTGCGCGAAGCGCTGCTCGGGGGGCTCGCCGTGCGGGTCATGTTCCCGCAGGTCGGCGCGGTGAGGTTCGTGCGCGAGTTCACGCCCGCCCCGGCGAACGAGTGGTACGCCGTCTACCGTCCGGACGGCCGGCTGCGGGTCGCCACGTCGGCCGAGGTCGACTCCATCCTCAGGGCGGGCGCCGGGCGATCGGCGGCGTCCGGGGTCGCTCCTCGAGCGAGCGGGCGCGCCGGTCGAGCGCCGCAGCCTCGGCGTCGCGGCCCTGCGCGCGGCGCAGGGCGGCCAGCTCGGTCAGCACCGGGGCCAGCAGCGGGCTCCCGGGACCGAGCGCCCGTTCATGGATCTCCACCGCGCGCCGCAGCGATCCGTCGGCCTCGTCGTGCCGGCCGAGACGGGCGAGCAGCCGCCCCCGGTCGTGGAGCGCCCGCCCCACGATCGGATCATCGGGGCCGAACGAGTGCTCGGTGATCCCGACCACCTGTCGGTACAGGCTCTCGGCCTCGGCCACGTTGCCGAGCTGCTCGGCGCACTGGGCCAGCCACTCGACGGCGATCAGCCGGGTGGTGACGAAGGACGGATCCAGCAGCGAGACGGCGGGGCCGGCGGCGCCGGTCCCGAGGGCGGCCAGCGAGCGCCGGAGCAGCGAGTCGGCGGTCTCGAGATGGCCGAGGCGCAGGTGGATCGCCCCCACCGTGGCGAGGGCCCCGGCGGTCTGCGGACTCCCGGCCGCGAACGCCTGCTCGCGCCAGCGCAGCGCGCGCGCCGCGTGAACCAGGGCCGAATCGTGGCGGTCCACCTGCGCCAGCCCTTCGGCGATCCGCGTCTCGCGCTCCGCCTCGGCGATCGGGTCACGCCCGCAGCCGGCGCCCGCGAGGAGCACCACCGCCAGCAGCCGGAGCGATCGCCGCACGTCGGTCCTTCTCACGCGAGGCCCCCGGTCCCCGTGCGCGGATGCCGGCGGGGCCCGCCGGGCGGCGGGCCCCGCGACGCTGCCGCGAAGGTTCCCTCCTAGTCGGCGAGCAGCGTCATCCGTGTGATCTGCGTGCGGCCGAAGCCCTGCAGCCGGGCGAAGTAGACCCCCGGCGCCGCGGGGCCGCCCCGGTCGGTGCGCCGGTCCCACTCGAAGCCGGCGGTGCCGGGCTCGAGGACGCCGCGGAACACGGTCACCACCCGGCGGCCGGTCACGTCGAACACCTCGAGCTCCACCTCGTCGCGGACCGGCACCGCGAACTCGAGCCGGGTCGCGCCCCGCACCAGGCTGGGCGTGGCCGCGAACGCGAGCGCGCCGGCCTCGAGCGCCGCCGCGCCGACGCGGATCGGGCCGATCATCGCCTCGGCCCCCGAGCAGGCGCGCGCCCCGAGCCAGTAGGTCGCCCCGCTGGCGGGCGCCGCCGTGTCCGTGAAGCGGAACTCGGCCTCGTCGCCGCGCAGCCCCAGCATGGTCTCGTTGCCGGCGAACACGCGGCCGCCGGCCGCGTCCTCGCGGTACACGTTGAACCCGTCCACGTGGGCGCCGATGTCCACCGCCCACCGCAGCGAGACGCCGTCGCGCGCGGGCAGCGCCGCCACCCGGGTCAGCACGCCGAGCGGCAGCTCGGGCGGCGCGGCCGCCGCCTCCGCGGCGGGCCCGCCCTCGTCGCGCGGCAGCTCCGCGACCATCGCCGGGGCGGTGCCCTGGAGGTAGTCGTAGGTGAACGCCATGTAGTCGCCGCGGCAGGTGAAGCTGGAGTTCCGCTTGTTGGTCGCCACCCGCAGCCGCACCTCGCGCGTCCCCGAGACGTAGGCGGCGGGCGAGGTGGTGGTCCAGGTGCGCGAGACGTCGCTGGTGCTCACCGTCGCCTGGTCCACCTGCACCCAGGCGCTGGTGCCCCAGTTCCACAGGTAGAGGGTCTGGGTGCGCGACACCGTGTAGTTGCCGTCGTAGGTGATCGTCAGCTTGGTCGGCGGGTGGGCGAGCGTGACGGAGCCGTACCAGTCCGTGAGGTACTTCCCGCCGTCCACCCCGGCACCGACCGAGACCCGCACCGCGTCGTCGGCGGCGAGGCGCGTCACGTCGCCGGTCGTGATGCTGCCCTTGATCATCGTCATCGAGGTCGCGACCAGCGTCTCGGTCAGCGTCACCGGCGGCGGCGGCCCGCCGCCGTTGGTGTAGGTGTCGCTGAAGCCGGGCCCGGAGACCGTGTAGGTGGCGGTCGCGCCCGGGTCGGCCTGCACCACGATGGTCTCGTTCGCGACCTTGTCCCAGGTCGGATTCGGCGTCGCGCCGGCGCCGGTCTCGGTCCAGTAGGTCTTGACCCCGCGCGCGTGCATCCGGCCCAGCGCGTCGGCGGTCGGGTGCCCGTAGGTGTTGCCGGTGCCGACCTGGATGATCCCCACCTCGGGGGTGATCGCGGCCAGCCAGTTGTCGTTGGTCGAGTAGCGCGAGCCGTGATGGTGGACCTTGTAGACCTCGACGTCGCCCACCAGCGGCCCGATCGTGGTCTCGACGTCGGTGGCGCCGTCGCCGGTCAGGTCGCCGGCGATCACCTCGTCGAAGGCGCCGTAGCTCACCTTGAGCACCACGCTCTTGGCGTTCTCGTCCGAGCCGGTGGGGGAATACACCCCGGCGCCGTTCAGCTCGATGCACTTGATGTAGACCGGATTGGCGGAGCCCGCGTCGAGGGTGATGACCTGGTTCTTGGCGATGGTCTGGCGCTTCGCCCCGAGCGTGTTCACGTAGCTCGTGTAGGTCGCGCTCGAGTAGGAGTAGCCGCGGTCGTAGCCGGCGGTGCCGATGGTGATGTTGATCGCGGCCAGGTCGTCGATGCAGCCGATGTGGTCGGCGTGGTAGTGGCTCGCGAAGTGGTAGTCCACCACCGAGATGTTGAGACCCTGGAGATACGACTTGATGTAGGTGCAGTTCGTGTAGACGCCGTCGTCGAATAGCGCGGTCTGCCCGAGGGGCGAGATGAGCAGGATGCCGTCGCCCTGCCCGATCTTCATGTGATGGAGTTGCAGCTTGCCGTTGGCCTGAGCGAAGGCGAACGCCGGAACGAGGAGGGCGAGGGACACGGCGCAGAGGACGCGCCGCAGCGGCGGGGACCAACGGATCGGGGACCGTTGCATGGGGGGGCACCTCATCCCTGGAGGTGATGCATGGGAGCCACCGGCCGCGGAGCGGTCGGGACTCATGTCGTGACGCCGGGCGTGAACATACCCCTCCCACGCCGGCTGCCAAGGGAGAATTTCCGGGCCCCCGGCCGGAACGACTTGCATCGCCGGCCGCCGCGCCGCATCTTCCTCCCCTGCCCGCTCACGCGGGCGCGTCGTTAGGGGTGGCCACGCGGCGGGACCGCGCGGCCTGAGAGCACACCCTTCGAACCTGACCTGGTTCATGCCAGCGTAGGGAAACGGCAAGGACAAGCGAGCTCTCCGGTTGCCTGTACGCCGTCCCTGCCTGGGCGGCGTTTCTCGTTGCCGCCCGGAGGGGATCGCCCATGTTCAGCGCCAGCCTCCTCGACTGGGGGCTCATCGCCGCCTACTTCGCCTTCCTCGCCACGCTCTGGGCGCGCCGGCGCGGACTGCGTTCGAGCGCGGTCGACTACCTGCTCGCCGGGCGGCGCGTGACGCTGCCGGCGATGGTCGCCTCGCTGGTCGCCACCTGGTACGGCGGCATCCTCGGGGTCGGCGAGTACTCGTGGCGCTACGGCGTCTCGAACTGGCTGGTGTTCGGCGTCCCCTACTACATCGGCGCGCTGCTCTTCGCCTGGGTCTTCGCGCGCCGCGCGCGTCGGGCGGCGCTCTACACCATCCCCGACCTGCTCGACCGTCATTACGGCCGCGGCCCGGCGCTCCTCGGCGCCGTGACGGTGTTCGTCACCTCGGCCCCGGCCGCGTACGTGCTCATGCTCGGCACGCTGTTCGCCGCCATGACCGGGCTGCCGCCGGTGCCGTGCGTCGTCGCGGCGGCGGTGCTCTCGCTCTTCTACGTGGACCGCGGCGGCCTGCGCGCGGTCGTGCTCTCCGACCAGGTCCAGTTCGTCCTGATGTTCGCGGGGTTCATCCTGCTGCTGGGCTTCCTGGTCGCCCGCCACGGCGGCGCCGGGTTCCTCGCCGCCGCGCTCCCCCCCGCGCATCTCACCTGGCACGGCGGCAACCCGCCCCAGGCGATCCTGGTCTGGTACTTCATCGCGCTCTCGACGCTGGTGGACCCGGCCTTCTGGCAGCGCGCCTTCGCCGCGCGCGACCCGGTGGTGGCGCGCCGCGGCGTGCTGATCTCGGTCGGGTTCTGGATACTGTTCGACTTCCTCACGACGACGACCGGCCTCTACGCGCGCGCGCTCCTGCCCGCGCTCGCCGACCCGGTGCAGGCGTTCCCGGAGCTGGCGCGCGTGACGCTGCCGCCGCTCGCGCTCGGGCTCTTCTACCTGGCGATGATCGCGACGGTGATGAGCAGCGTGGACTCCTACGGTTTCGTCGCCGCCGGCACGATCGGGCGCGACGTCATCTGGCGGCTCCGCGGCGAGGCCTCCGAGGACCGGCTGCCCGGCTACACGCGGCTCGGTCTGGTGGTGACGGCCGTGTTCGCCGGCGCGCTGGCGCTCGCCCACCCCAGCGTCGTCGGTCTCTGGCACGACGTCGGCTCCATCACCACGCCCGCGCTGCTGCTCCCGGTCGGCACCGCGCTGCTCGGGCGCGGCCGCGTCGGGCCGCGCTGGACCGGGACGGCGATGGCGGTCGCCTTCGTCGTCCCGCTCGTCTGGGTGCTCGTCCGCACCTTCCCGCCCGCCGGCGCCCCCGGCGGCTATCCCTTCTCCCTCGAACCCATCTACGCCGGACTCGCGGTCTCGCTCGCGACCTACGCGGCCGGCTGGGCGGTCGGTTCCCGCCCGGCCACCCCGTCCGCGACGTCCGCGCCCGGATCGGAGGCCTTCTCATGACGATGCTCCTCGTTCTGCTCGCGCTCGCCTGCGGCACGGCGACCGCCCTCGCCCAGGATCCGCCGGCCGGCACCGATGCCCGCCCGGCGCCGCCCGAGACGCTCGCCCGGGTCGTGCGCCTGCCGCTCGTCGAGGTGAGCACGGCGCGCGCCGACGAGCGCGCGCCGCTCGCCCGCTCGGTGCTCGACCGGGATCAGGCGCGCGCGCTCAACTGGGGCCAGGACACCCCCATGGCGCTCGCCACGCTGCCGGGCGCCTACGCCTACTCCGACGCCGGGAACGGGATCGGCTACTCCTACCTCTCGATCCGCGGGTTCCCGCAGCGGCGGATCAGCGTGCTCGTCAACGGCGTGCCGCTCAACGACTCCGAGTCGCACGAGGTCTACTGGATCGACCATCCGGACCTGCTCGCCTCGGCGAGCCGGGTGCAGGTGCAGCGCGGGGTCGGCGCGGCGCTCTACGGCGCCGCGGCGCTCGGGGGCAGCGTCCACATCGAGACCGGTCCGTTCGCGAGCGCGCCGCACGCCAGCGCCGCCTGGTCGGTGGGCTCGTTCGACACGCGGCGGCTGGTGCTCGAGATGGGATCCGGCGACCTCGCGGACGGCGGCTCGGGCCACTGGAACCTCTACGGGCGCTACTCGCGGATCGAGACCGACGGCTACCGCGAACGCTCGTGGTCGAAGCTCTGGTCCTACGCGCTCTCGGCGCAGCGGCGGAGCGGCGACCACCTGCTCAAGCTCAACCTCTACGGCGGCCCCGAGCAGACCCACCTCGCCTACCTCGGCGTCTCGCGCGACCATCTCGAGGGCCGCGTCACCGGCGACCGCGACCGCGACCGGCGGTTCAACCCGCTCACCTACGACGGCGAGACCGACCAGTTCTACGAACCGCACTACGAGGCGATCCACTCGTGGGCGCCGCGCCCCGAGCTGATGCTCACCCACACGCTGTTCTTCTTCGACGGCGAGGGCTTCTACGACGAGCGGCGGCTCGCCCAGCCGCTCGCCGCCTACCGGCTGGCGCCGTGGGCGACCGCCGACGCGACGCTGTTCGGCGCCGACTCGCTCGCCTACTACCGGAACGACGGCGCCACGCTCGAGCGCGACGGCCAGGGGCGCGTGACGGTCGAGAACCTCGACCTGGTGCGCCGCCGCCGGCTCGTGAACCGCCACTACGGCTGGGTGCCGCGCGTGCGGGTCGGCGACCCGGCGGCGCCGCTCACGCTGGGCGGCGAGCTGCGCTGGCACGACGGCCGCCACATCGGCACCGTGACGAGCGGCGCCGGGCTGCCGCCCGGGACCGCGCCCGACCACGTCTACTACGACTACCACCCGCGCACGTTCTCGGCCGGGCTGTTCGCGCGCAAGGAGTGGCGCGTGACGGACGCCCTCGCCGCCACGCTCGACCTGGCGTGGCGGCACCAGGACTACCGCATGCGCGGCGACCGCTTCGACGGGGTGCGCTTCGACCAGTCCTACGACTTCGCCCAGCCGCGGCTCGGGCTCGCGTGGTCGGACGGCGGCGCGTGGCGGGTGTTCGCCTCCGCCGCGCACGCCCGGCGCGAGCCCGCGTTCCGCGACCTCTACGACGCCGAGGGCGTCGGGAACGCCCCGCTCTTCACGGACGGGGCGCCGCGCATCCGTCCCGAGCGGGTGAACGACCTCGAGGCCGGCGCCCGCTGGCGGGCGGGCGGGCGGGAGGCGGCGCTCCACCTGTTCCGCATGGACTTCCGCGACGAGCTGGTCTACGCGGGGCAGTTCGACACCGACCTCGGTTACCCGATCGTCGGCAACGCCGCGCGCTCCATCCATCAAGGGGTCGAGCTGGAGGCCGCGGCCTCGCTCGGCGGGGCGGTGCGCGATGGGGACCGGGCGGCGGCGGGCGGGCGGGGGCCGGCCCTCCGCCTCGCGGCCAACGCCACGCTCGGCGACAATCACTTCGTTCGCTACCGCGAGGTCTACGGCACCAGCCCCGGCGACACGGTGGTGTACGACGGGAACACGATCGGCTTCTTCCCCGCCGTGATGGCGAACCTCTCCGCCCGCCTCGACTGGCGCGGCGCCACACTCGGCGGCGACCTCCAGCACGTGGGCCGCATGTACCTCGACCACACCGAGTCGCGCGAGGGGAGCATCGCGCCGCGCACGGTGGTGAACCTGAGCGCGGCGTACCGGGTGCCGCTCCGGCGCGGCGACGCACCCGGCGGATCGGCGGCGCTCGAGCTATCGCTGCGGGTGTTCAACGCCTTCGACCGGCGCTACGAGAGCGGCGGCTACAGCTATCTCGTCGGCGGCACGCGCTACACCGACTTCATCCCGGCCGCGACGCGCAGCGCGATCGCCGAGGTGCGGCTCGGGTTCTGAGGGGGGGCCGCGGCGCCGGGCGCGCCCGTGTGGAGGCCCCGCCCGGCGCTGCGACCGCTTCGCCGCTCGGCTCAGTGCGCGCCGAGCAACGCCAGCCGCCGCACGGCGGCGACACCTCCGGCCTCGACCCGCACCCAGTAGACGCCGGGCCGGGCGCGCGCGCCGTCGCCGTCGCGCGCGTCCCAGCGCAGCGTGCGGGCGGCGCCGTCGCCGATCCCCGCGCCCAGCTCGCGCACCCGTCGGCCCGCCAGGTCCACCACCTCGGCCCGCCAGCGCTCGCCGGCGCGGGTGGCGAACGAGACCTCGACGCTGCCGCTCGCGGGGTTGGGGTGGAGCGCCAGCGACCGCGGCGCCTCCGACGGGGCCGGGACGGCGACCGCTCCGGCGAGGTACCAGGGCTGGGCGGTGGCGTCACCGTGGACGAAGTCGAGCAGCAGGTCGGCGACCTTGAACCGCCCGCTGGTCGCCGGGTGGGTGCCGTCGGCGGCGAAATCCGCGCACGCCCAGGTGAGCCCGTCGCCGGGCCGCGGGGTGAGCCCGTCGGCCCACAGGTAGGGCCCCCAGGCGAGCCACGGCGCCTCGACCGCGCCCTGCGAGGGATCGTAGTTGAGGCTGTCCTCGCCCGCGATCTGCCCTTCGATCAGCCACTTCACCGCGAACCCCGACTCGTAGGCGTAGGCCTCGGGGTTGAGCGTGGTGGTCGCGTAGCCCGCGTAGATGCGGCTCGAGAGATAGGCGATCCGGATGTTCGGGTAACGGTCCTTGAGGATGCGCACGATGGTGCCGAGGTCGCGCATCAGGGTGGTGGTCGCGGACGGGAACCCGCCGGTGGGGCCCGGGTTCGCCTGCTTGATCCACGCCACCTGCGCCTGGAGCGGCGACGAGCCCGCCTGCCGGAGCCGCGCGTCCACCGTGTTCCAGTAGGCCGCGTTCGGGTCCTTGATCACGGTCGCCGACTGTCCGCCCTGCGCGCAGTCGATGACCCGCACGCTGGGTTTGCGGTAGCCGTCGGCGTTCGCGACGGAGACGAAGGCGGAGAACTCCTGCGTGGTGTTGCTCATGCCAATCGAGATGAACACCACCCGCCCCGCGGGGTCCGGCACGCCGAAGGTGTCGAGCGGGGCGATCGCGTTGGCGATGGCGATCCCCGCCGCGTCGTGCGCCGGCGGTCGTACGTTCGCGCCGCCGGGATAGAGCCCGCCCTGGTATCCCTGATAGGTCCCGGCGCCGAGCGCCGTGAGCGGCACGAGACCGGTCTGGGTGGCGTTGCAGTCGGCGGCATCGGCGCCGGCCGGGAGCGCGAGGGTCGCGAGGGTCGCGAGGAACGCGACCGTGTGCGGGAGCCGCGGCGTCATGATGGACCTCCACACGGAGCACCCAGGGCGATGGGATGGGGGAATGATACCGCGTCCGGGCGCGCCCGGTGGATGGGAATCCCGCTCCCGCCCGC
>CAZKQE010000007.1:0-6835 GCA_964554725.1 uncultured bacterium | reverse complement strand
CGGGCGCATCGCCCGGCTGCTCGTGGACGAGGGCGACGCGGTGCGGGCGGGCGACACGCTCGCCATCCTCCACCGCGGCGAGTTGGCGGCCCAGGTCGAGGCGCAGGTCGCCCAGGCCGGCCGAGCGGCGGCGCAATCCTCCGAGGTGCGCAGCGGTCCGCGCGCCGAGGAGATCCGCATCGCCCGCGCCGAGCTGGCCTCGGCCAACGCCCGGCTCGACCTCGCCGAGAAGCAGCTCGCGCGCGCCCGCGAGCTGTTCCGCGGCAACGCCATCGCCCAGGCCGAGCTGGACCGCGCCGCGACCGAGCGCGACGCCGCGCTCGCCGGCCGCGACGCCCTGCAGCAGCGCCTGACGCTGCTCGAGACCGGCAGCCGCAGCGAGGAGGTGACCGCCGCGCGCGAGGCCGCCGCCGCCGCGCGCGCGCAGCTCGCGGCGCTCCGGAGCCGGCTCGGCGAGCTGGTGCTGACCGCGCCGCGGGGCGGCGTGGTGCTGCTGCGCAACTTCGAGGCGGGCGAGCTGGCGATGCCGGGACAGCCGGTGCTGACCCTCGGCGACCCGGACAGCCTGTGGGTGCGGGCCTACATCGCCGCCCCCGAGATCGGGCGCGTGCGGCTCGGCGCGCGCGCCGAGGTGTCGGACGACGGCTTCCGGCAGCGCACGTTCCCGGGGCGGGTCGTCACCATCGCCACCGCCGCCGAGTTCACCCCGCGCGCCGCGCTCACCGAGGAGGAGCGCGCGAACCTCGTCGTCGCCGTCAAGCTCGCCATGGACCCCGCGGGCGGCGCGCTCAAGGCCGGCCTGCCGGTGGACGTGCGCATCGCGGCCGCCGGGCGATGAGCGGCGCGAGGCGCGCCCGCGACGGCGCGCCCGGCATCCTGCCGTGAGCGCGGCCAACGCGGTCGAGGTGCGCGGGCTCGCCAAGCACTTCGGCGCGGTCAAGGCGGTGGACGGCGTCACGTTCGAGATCCGGAGCCGCGAGATCTTCGGCATCCTCGGGCCGAACGGCTCGGGCAAGACCACGACCATCCGCATGCTGTGCGGCCTGCTCACCCCGACCTCCGGCACGGCGACCGTCGCCGGCGCCGACGTCACCGCGCACCCCGAGCGGGTGAAGCAGGCGATCGGCTACATGTCGCAGGCCTTCGGCCTCTACGGCGACCTCACCGTCGAGGAGAACCTGCGATTCTACGGCGGTGTCTACGGCCTCGACGCCGGGCTCGACGCGCGCATCGGCTGGGCGATGGAGCGGATGATGCTCGGCGAGATCGGCGGCCGGCTCGCGGCCAAGCTCTCGGGCGGTCAGCGCCAGCGGCTCGCGCTCGGCTGCGCGCTGCTCCACCGCCCGCCCGTGCTGTTCCTCGACGAGCCCACCGCCGGCGTAGACCCGGGGGCGCGGCGGCTCTTTTGGCAGATCATCCGCGGCATCTGCGCCGAGGGCACGACCATCATCGTCACCACCCACTACATGGACGAGGCCGAGCGCTTCGACCGGCTGGCGTTCCTCTCGCGCGGCCACCTCACCGCGACCGGCACGCCGGCCGAGGTCAAGCGCACGTTCGGCGAGGGGTTGAGCCTCGAGGACATCTTCGTGCAGCTCCAGGAGACCGCGACGTGAACCTCGGGCGCCTGCGCTCGATCGTCTGGAAGGAGTTCATCCAGATGCGCCGCGACCGGGCGACGCTCGGGCTCATGCTGGGTGTGCCGATCATGCAGCTCACGCTGTTCGGCTACGCCATCCGGCAGGACGTGCGCAACCTGCCGACCGTGGTGTTCGACGCCAGCCGCACGCAGGAGAGCCGCGAGCTGGTGCAGCGGTTCGGCGCCACCGGCAACTTCCGCATCCACGGCGAGGTGCCCAGCTACGACGAGGCGCTGCGCCGGATCGACGGGGGCGGCGCCCGCGCCGCGATCGTCATCTCCGAGGACTACGCGCGACGCCTCAAGCGCGGCCGCCCCGCCCAGGTGCAGGTGCTGGTGGACGCCTCCGACCCCACGGCGTCCCAGAGCGCGATCAGCGCCGCGCTGCTCGTGGGTCAGACCGGGAACGTGCGGATCATCTCGCGGCGGCTGGGCCAGTCGCTGGCCGAGGGGCGGCAGCCGCTCGACGTGCGCGTGCGGCCGCTCTACAACCCGGCGCTCAAGAGCGTGCTGTTCATCGTCCCCGGCATCATCGGCATGATCCTCTCCAACATCCTGATCGTCATCACCGCCATGGCGGTGGTGCGCGAGCGCGAGCACGGCACGCTCGAGCAGCTGATCGTGACGCCCCTCACCCGCACCGAGATCATGCTCGGGAAGATCACGCCCTACATCCTGGTCGGGTTCGTGCAGCTCACCGCGGTGCTGCTGGTCGGCTGGCTGGTGTTCCGCGTCCCGATCCGCGGCAGCATCCCGCTCATCTACGCGATGTCGTTCCTGTTCGTGTTCGCGAGCCTCGGCCTCGGCCTGTTCGTCTCGACCCTGGCGAGGAACCAGGCCCAGGCGATCCAGATCTCGTTCTTCTTCCTGCTCCCCAACGTGCTCCTCTCCGGGTTCATGTTCCCGCGCGAGGCGATGCCGCCGCTGGCGGAGGAGGTCGGCCTGATCCTGCCGCTCACCCACTACCTGCAGATCATGCGCGGCATCGTGCTCAAGGGTGTGGGCCTCGAGGCGCTGTGGCCGCAGGCGCTGGCGCTGGTCGGATTCTCGACCGCGTTCCTCGCCTTCGCGACGATGCGGTTCCACAAGCAGCTCGAGTGAGGCCGGGCACCGCGGCGGCCCCGGCGCGGCGGCTCGCTCACGGCCGCCGCTCGAACGCCCCGATGTCGAACCCGGCCCCCTGGGGCCGCGGGACGCCGTCGAAGTCCAGCGCCGGTGCCGCGGCCGGCGAGCCGGCGTCCACCGCCGGCGACCCCGCGCGCAGCCGGAAGTCGCCGGCCGCGGCGTCCACGAACAGCGGGTCCGTCCCCCACAGGTTGTGGTCCTCGGCGGCCGCCGAGCCCGCCGCCACGCTCCAGTCGCCGTAGCCGTTCGCGCGGGCGATCGTGTTGCGGACCACGATCCCGCTCGCCCGTGTCGCGGGCCAGTCGATGCGGACACCGTAGCGCGTGTTGCCGACCACCGTGTTGTTGACGAGGGTGATGCCGGTCGCCGTGCCGCTGCCGGCGGGGTGGGCGTAGACCACGAGCCCGTTCTTGTTCACGCCGCGCACCACGTTGTTCGTCACCCGGATGTTCCGCAGGTGGCCGGGCCCCTCGGTGGCGAGCTCGATCCCCTCGCCGGCGGTGATGTCGCGCACCACGTTGCGCGCGATCTCGATGTCCTCGACCCCGCCCGGGCCGATCCCCACTCCGGCGGCGTCGAGGTAGATGCCGACCTTGACGATGCCGTGGACGAGGTTCCCCTCGATCCGCCCGCCGAACACCCCCTCCTTGAAGTCGATCCCCTCGCCGCCGAGCGAGGTGTCGCCCGACTCGGTGATCTCGTTGTCGCGCACGACCACGTTGCGCACGCCGTTCGCGACCGTGATGCACTCGTTGTAGCCCCCGTCGCAGGCGCGCCGGATGAGGTTCCCCTCGATCACGATGTCGAACAGGTGACGGTAGTCGCCGGGGTCGGTGTTCCACGGCACCCCCCACACGCCGATCCCGGACGAACGGGTGCCGTAGGTCTCGTTGCCGGAGAGCGTGATCCCGGTGCCGGGGCCCTCGATCGAGAACCCGCGCGAGGAGGTGGTGCCGGTGACGCCGGTCACCTTGAGCCCGCGCACCACGATGTGGCTGCGGCCGGCGATCTGGAACGTGGCGCCGGGGATGACCACCTGCCGCTCGTCGCCGGGGTGCGCGGCGAACGTGATCGGGCTGCCGGGCGTGCCGGAGTTCGCCACCGCGACCCGCCCGTTCTCGTGCTCGGGATAGGTGCCGCGGCGGATGAGCACCGTCTGGCCCGCCCGCGCGGTCCGCACGGCGTGGAGGAGGGTGCGCCACGGCGCGGTCTCGCTGCCGGGGCCGGCGTCGCTCGCGGCCGGGTGCGAGCGGTCCACGTAGAGCGTGGGCGGGGCCGCACGCAGGTCGCGCACCGCCGCGGGCGGCGTGACGTCGGGCCCGGACTGGGCGTGCGCGAGGCCCGAGCGAGCCGGGTGGACGGACGGCGCCAGCGCGAGCGCGCAGGCGGCGACCAGGGCGAGCCCGCGGGCGGAACCCGTGGGACGCGGGGCGCGAGCGGCGGGGCGTGGGGACGGTGTGGCCGGGATGGCGTCGAGCACGGTGGAGCCCTCCGATTCCCGCGCGGCGGGCGGGTGCGACGGCGGGTGGCAGACATCGTGCCGGGCGGCGCGCGGGGAGCGGCGGAGGTCGGCGTCCGGCGGGACGCGGTGAGGCCCGGGGAGGCCGCCGGGGAGCAGCGGGGCGACGTCTCAGGATAGCACGCGCGGTCGTGCGGATTGCACGCGCGGGGCGGCCGCCACGGGAGGAGCCGCGGGGCGAGGCGGCCGTCCGGACTAATCCCCGGTCGGCACGATCTCCGCGCCCTCGACCATGAGGATCACGGTGCGCTCGGGGGCGCGGGTGCGGTGGCGCACGCCCCGCGGCACGACGAAGCCCTGCCGCGGTCCGAGGTCCACCGTGCGCTCCTCGAGGTCCACCAGCAGCCGCCCTTCGACCACGTAGAAGAACTCGTCCAGGTCGTCGTGCTGGTGCCAGTGGTACTCCCCCTGCACGATGCCGAGGCGCACGACCGACTCGTTCACCTTGCAGAGCGTCTGGTTGTACCAGGGATGGGTGCAGGCGGCGATCAGCCCCGGCAGGTCGATCAGCTCGAGCGGCCCGTGCAGGACGTCGAGCCGGGTGAGGTACGGGTACTGCGGGTCTCCGGGGGGTTGCGGCAACTTCGCGGTCATGCGTCCTCCTTCGCGGCGGATGGGGTCGGGCGGGTGAGCCTGCGGGCGAGCGCGGTGAGGGGTACCGCGGGCCGCGCCGGGTCCACCCAGCGGAGTCGGGCGCTGCGCGGGGTCGCGCCGAGCGGCGCCCCGCGCCACACCTCGACCGAGATCGCCCGATGCGTGATCGTGTGGCGGAGGAGGTCGCCGGTGGCGGCGAGCCGCGCGCGCAGTCCGCGGCGGGCGAGTGCCGCGCGGAGCGCCGGGGCCGCGGGCGCGCCGTTGGCGAGCTCGACGCCCGGCGGCTCCCACAGCCCGGCCAGCAGCGCCCCCTCGCGCCGCTCCATGAGCACCCGTCCGCGGCGCTCGATCAGCGCCACCGCGCGCCGCACGGTCTCGGTGGCGCGCCGCCGCACCGGCGGCGGGAACTCCGCGACCCGGCCGAGCGCACGGGCGCGGCAGTGCCGGCGCAGCGGGCAGACGGCACAGCGCGGGCTCCGCGGCGTGCAGACCGTGGCGCCCAGCTCCATCATCGCCTGGTTCCAGTCGCCCGGCCGGCGCATCGGAACCAGTGACTGGGCCCTCGCCCACAGCCACCTCGCCCCGCGCGGATCGCGGATCGCGGCCGGCGCGGCGTCGAGGCGCGAGAGCACCCGGGCCACGTTGCCGTCAAGCACCGCCAGCGGGCGGTCGAAACATATGGAGAGGACCGCGGCGGTCGTGTAGCGGCCGACCCCGGGGAGCGCGCCGAACGCCGTGGCGTCGCCCGGCACGCGGCCGCCGTGCTCGCGCACCACCGCGCGCGCGGCCTCGTGCAGGTGACGCGCGCGGCGGTAGTAGCCGAGCCCGGCCCAGGCGGCGAGCACGTCCGCCGGCCGGGCGCGGGCGAGCGCGGCGAGCGTCGGGAAGCGCCGCAGGAACGCGTCGTAGTAGGGTCGCGCGGTGGCGACCCGGGTCTGCTGCAGCATGACCTCGGAGAGCCACACCGGGTAGGGGTCGCGCGTGCGGCGCCACGGCATGTCGCGGCCGTGACGGTCGTACCAGGCGAGCAGCGACCGGCGGATCGCCGGCAGGTCGCGCGTGGGCACGGGGCCTGCAAGGGCCCCCATGGCGGCGGACGGGGAAGGTCGGGCGCGGAGGCGGGTGGACATGGCGGTACCGGAGAAGATACGGGACGACTTCGTCCGCGCGGTAGCCCGCCCGGAGCCGGCGCTCGACCTGGCGCGCGCGGCGCTGCTGGTGGCGGCCGAGGCCGACCCGCGGATGGACGTGGACCGCCAGCTCCACACGCTCGAGTCGTGGGCCGCCGAGCTGAGCGCGCGGCTCGAGCCGGGCTGGAACAACCTGCAGAAGCTCGCGCGGCTGCGCCGTTTCGTGTTCGAGGACCTGGGGTTCCGCGGCGACAGCCAGGACTACTTCAGCCCCAGCAATTCGCTCCTCGACCAGGTCATGGAGCGGCGGCGCGGCGTGCCGCTCACCCTCAGCATCATCTTCATGGAGCTGGGCTGGCGGGTGGGGATCCCGTTCGAGGGCGTGGGATTCCCGGGCCACTTCCTGGTGCGGCTGCCGGGCGAGCCGCGCGACCTGGTGCTCGACCCGTTCAACCACGGGCGCACGATGCACGAGGAGGACTGCCGGCGGCTGCTCGACGAGGTGACCGGCGGGCGGCTCGAGTTCGACGGCCGGCTGCTGGCTTCGGTCACGAAGCGCGACATCATCACGCGGCTGCTGCTGAATCTGAAGGGCGCCTACCTGCGCGCCCACCACGACGAGGGCGCGCTGGCCGCGGTCGAGCGGCTGCTGCTCATCCACCCCGACGACATGGACGAGGTGCGCGACCGCGGGCTGCTGCTCTACCGGCTGCAGCGGTTCGGCGCCGCGCTCGATGCGCTGAACGCCTACCTCGCCGCCCGCCCCGAGGCCCCCGACCGGGACGCCATGGCCCAGCACGTGGTGGCGCTCCGGCAGGCGCTGGCGAG
>CAZKQE010000006.1:0-25586 GCA_964554725.1 uncultured bacterium | reverse complement strand
GCCGGCGCCGGCGCCGTCCCCGGGGCCGGGGGCCGGCGGGGGGAGGGACGCGGGCGCCGGGCTCGCGGCCCCGCTCATCGCGGTTCGCGCGCGGCGCGCTCCCGCTCGAGGCCGCGCAGGAAGCGCCGGTCCTCGGCGGTGAGCGCGGCCGTGTCGAGCAGCTCCGGCCGGCGCTCGTACGTGCGGCGCAGCGCCTGCTCCCGTCGCCAGCGGGCGATCGCGGCGTGGTTGCCGCCCAGCAGCACCCCGGGCACCGTCCAGCCGCGATAGTCGGCCGGCCGCGTGTAGTAGGGACAGTCCAGCAGCCCGGAGTGGAACGAGTCGCTCTCGACCGAGTCGCTGTCGCCGACCACGCCGGGCAGCAGCCGCGCGACGGCGTCCACCACGCACAGCGCCGCCGGCTCGCCGCCCGAGAGCACGAAGTCGCCGAGCGAGAGCTCCTCGTCCGCCAGCCGCTCGTGGACGCGCTCGTCCACGCCCTTGTAGCGGCCGCACACCAGCACGAGGTGGTCGAGCCCGGCGTACTCGATCGCCCGCGGCTGGGTGAACGGGCGCCCCTGCGGCGAGAGCAGCACGACGCGGCAGCCGGGCGGGCGATCCTGCCGCTCTGGGACGGGCAGCGACTCGAGCGCGCGGGCGATGGGATCGATCTTCATCACCATCCCGACGCCGCCTCCGAACGGGTAGTCGTCGGTGCTGCGGTGCGAGTCGTCGGTGAAGTCGCGCAGCTGGACGATGTCGAGCGTCAGCCGGCCCTTCTCGCGCGCGGCGCGGATCATGCCCTCGGCGAGCGCCGGGGGGAAGACGTCGGGGAAGATCGTGAGGATCGAGACGCGCATGGCGGGCAGGGTAGTGGATGCGGACGCCCGCTGGCGAGCGCGCGGGGGTCAGCGCACGAGGCGGACCTCGAGGGCGGCGGTCCAGTCGTCGCGGGTGGCGCCGGGGACGTGTCCGGCGGACTCGGTGCGGCGCCAGGACCCGCGGGCGGCGAGGTCGATGCCGGCGGCGGGCCACCAGCGGGCGCCGAGCTCGATCTCGCGCTCGCGCTCGACCACGCCGGCGAAGGTCGAGGCGTCGGGGCGCGGGGTCCCGGGGACGTAGGGGTCGTCGAGGCCGCTCTCGCCCCGCTCGGTGTGGGTCACGCGCGCCATGCCCTGCCACGCCGGCGAGGGGTCCACGACCACCCGCACGCGCGCCCGCCGCGCGTCGGGCCCGGTCGGGAAGCCGAGCGGACGGCCCTGCGCCTCGTGGGCGCGGCCGAAGAACGAGGTGTAGACGTGACGCCAGACGCGGGTCACCTCGCCACCCCAGGCCACGCGCCGGCCGCGCACCATGCCGGCGCCCTCCCAGCCCACCTGCCAGGCCACCTTGTCGGGGTTGGCGCTGGTCTCCGAGTGGAGGTCGTCCACGGCCAGCTCGCCGTAGACCCGCGCCCCCGGCGCCACGCGCCAGCTCACGTCCACGCCCACCAGCAGGTTGTTGCGCAGCGCGCCGGAGGAGTCGGGCTCGTCCTGCTGGAGCAGCCGCTGGGCGACCGCGTAGGGGATGATGCCGGCCGCGTACACCCACTGCCAGCCCGAGGCGCGGTAGCGCGCCGCCTCGGTGCCGCCGATCCGCAGGCCGTCCACCGGCTCCCACTCCACCCGGTGGGCCGCGAGCTGCTCCCCCGCCGCCGCCGCCAGGGTGGCGTTGAGGACCGCGCCGGTGAGCCGGAACGACTCGAGGCTGCCGCGCATCGCCAGCGCGGTGATGGGCGCGGCCGTGCGCGAGAGGACGAGCGAGCCCTCCTGCCCCGGGCCCCAGTGCCAGCGGCCGCGGCCGAAGCTCACGCCCCAGCGCCCGGAGGCGGCGGTGGTCGAGAGGTAGGTCTCCTCGGTGAGGACGATGACGTCGGTGTTGGCGATCACCGGGTCGGCGAAGCGCTGGCCGTCCGCGAACCGTCCCATGACCTGATGGGTGTAGGCGAGCCAGCGGTCGAAGCCCACCGCGAAGCGGGCGTGGAGCCCCGAGCCCGAGAGCACGGCCGAGCCCCGGTCCTGCTTGCGGCTCAGCAGCGTCCCCTCGATCCCGAACGAGGCCTCGACCATCTGCCCGTCGCGCGCCTCGCGCCGGAAGGCGCGGGGCGTCGCGGCATCGGCCGGCGACGGGGCGAACTCGGGCGTGGGGTCGCGGCCCAGCACGCGCTCGAGGCGCGCGAGGGACAGGGCCACCTCGGGCCTCGCGCCGGACACCGGCGCGCCGCGCCCCTGCAGCTCGAACACCTGGAGCGGCCGCGTGCCGAGGTGCGGCAGGAGCACGCGGTCCCGCAGCTCCCCGCGCGGGTAGAGGTCGAGCAGACGCAGCTCGTCCTCGATCGGGTCGCCGACCGGCAGGAACTGGCCCGGGGCGGCGGTCGCGAGCGAGGCGGCCAGCATCGCGAGCGGGATCGCGAGCAGCGGCCGCAGTCGGGCACCGGTCGTCGCCTGCACGACGCGGGAATCTAGCACAGCGGCGCGCGCCGGCCCGGCGGCGCCGGCCTCAGCCGGACTTGGGCCCCGCCTCCTCCATGCCGGGCAGGAGCCGCACGGTGATCCGCCGCCCGGCGAGGTCCACCGCGCGGACGAACTCGGGGATCGAGGGGATGAGCACCTCGCCCGCCCCGCGCACCACCAGCACCGGGTGCGCCGGCGAGGGCCACACCTCGGCGACGGTGCCGACCACGCGGCCCTCCTCGCTCACGACCTCGCAGCCGACCAGCTGGAACGTGTAGGCGACGTCCCGGCCGGGGTCGGGCAGGCGCTCCTCCTCGACCAGCAGCCGGCCGTTCGTCAGCGCGGCGGCCCCCGCGCGATCGACCGCCGTCGTGAAGCGCACCAGCATGCGGTCGTGGGCCGGGCGGGCGGTCGCCAGCGTGAGCGGGCGGGTGGCGCCATCGGGGCCGCGCCAGGTGAAGGTGCGGATCGCGTGGAGCTCGAGCGCGGTGAGCGTGCAGGGATCGAGCGCCTGCTCGCCGCGCAGGCCGTGGGGACGACCGAGCCGGCCGATCTCGATCAGGGCCACCGCGCCCTCCGACCCGCCGCGCGCGTCAGTCGGCGATCTCGAGGCCCGCCTGGCGGTCGCTCCGGGCCGCCGCCGCGCTCAGCACCAGCCGCAGCGAACGGGCGGTGCGCCCCTGCTTGCCGATGACGTGGCCGAGGTCGTCGGGGTCCACGCTCAGCTCGAACTGGGCGTCCTCGCCGGGCTCGAGGATCTCGACCCGCACCTCGTTGGGCCGGTCGACGATGCCGCGCGCCATGTGGGCGACCAGGTCGCCCAGCCGGCGGTCCACGTCGTCCGGCTCGGAGGGGGCGCGCCGCGCCCGCGGCTTCGGAGCCCCTAGGATCTCGCGCTCGGGCGGGGGCTCGCTTCGATCGGCACGGATGATAGTCGGATCCCCGTCACCAGGAACAGGACCGACCACAGGCCCGACAGCAGGAGCACCGGCCCCGGCCGATTCAGGCTTTGGGCCGCGAGGCCGCTTGCGGAGAGGGCGACCCCACTGGCCCACAGCATCAGGACGGCTTTCTTCGGACATTGGAGCACGCTCGCGATTCGATGGTTGGTGTGGTCCCGCCCGCCCAGATAGATCTTGCGCCCGTCGCGCAGGCGGGTGATGACGACGAAGATCATGTCGAACGCCGGATAGGCGAGCGTCAGCACCGGGCCGAGCCGCCCCCACCCCGGCGGCCCGCCGACGAAGGCCAGCACCGCCGAAGCGCCGAGACTATACCCCAGAAACAGACTGCCCGCGTCGCCGAGGAAGATGCGGGCGGAGGGGAAGTTGAAGGGCAGGAAACCGAGGCAGGCCCCGGCCAGCGCCAGCTGGCAGGTGCCGACCCCGGCGGCCCCGCGGCCGAACGACCCCCAGGCGAAGGCGAGCAGGGCGATCGCGGCGAGCCCCGGCACCATGCCGTTCATGTTGTCGAGGAAGTTGACCGCGTTCATCAGGGCGACCAGCACGACCGCGGTCGCGAGCGCGTTCGCCGCCGGCCCCAGGTGGAGGTCGGGCACCGACCCGGACGCCAGGAGCGCGGCCGCCGCCGCGGCCTGGCCGGCCAGCTTGACCAGCGGGTGCATGCCCATGCGGTCGTCCCACAGGCCGAGCAGCAGCGCGATCAGCGCTCCGGCGAGCAGGTAGGGCAGCGGGCCGTCGAGGTCCCCGCGGCGCGCCGCCCCGCCCGCCACCCCCGCGGCCGCGGCGGCGACGAAGATCGCGACCCCGCCGAGCAGTGCGGTCGCCGACCGGTGCAGCTTGCGGGCCTCCGGGTGGTCGAGATAGCCGACCGCCCAGGCGACGCGGATCGCGACCGGGGTCAGGACGAGAGCGAGCCCGAGGGCGGACGCGAAGGCGAGGACCGGCACGTCGGGCGGGGATCGCGGGGCGCGGCCGGGCCGCTCAGGCGCGGTGCTGCCCCACCGGGACCGGGCGACCCATCTGCTCGCAGGTGTCGCGGATGATGCTGTCGAGCAGGGCCTCGAGCCTCACCTGCGGCCGGTAGCCGACGACGCGCCCGATCTTCGTGAGGTCGGGGACGCGGCGCCGCATGTCCTCGAAAGAGCGGCCGTAGATCTGCTCGTAGGGCACGTACTCGATCGCGGAGTCGCTGCCGCAGCGGATCTTGACCTGCTCCGCCAGCCGGGCGACCGAGATCTCCTCGTCGGTGCCGATGTTGAAGATCTGGCCCAGCGCGGCCTCGCAGTCGGCCAGCAGCAGCGTCCCGCGCACGACGTCGCTCACGGCCGAGAAGCAGCGCGACTGCTTCCCGTCGCCGTAGACCAGGATGGGCTCGTTGCGCAGCGCGCGCAGCACCATGCTCGGGATCACCATCCCGTAGGCGCCGGTCTGGCGCGGGCCGCAGGTGTTGAAGCAGCGCACGATGGTGACCGGGAGCTGCTGCTGCTCCCAGTAGGCCTGGGCGACGCACTCGTCCACCGCCTTGCCGCAGGCGTAGGACCAGCGCAGCTTGTGGGTCGGCCCCATGACGCGGTCGTCGTCCTCGGCGAACGGCACCGAGACGCCCTTGCCGTACACCTCGCTGCTGGAGAACAGGAGCACCCGGCGCTGGTGCTGGGCGCAGGCCTCGAGCACCACCTCGGTGCCGCGGATGTTCGTGATCAGGGAGCGGAGGGGGTTCTCGAGGACGTACTTCACCCCGACCGCGGCGGCGAGGTGGTAGACGCGGTCGCACTGCGCGACCAGCCCGCCGACCACCGAGGCGTCGAGGACGGTGCCTTCGAGGAAGCGGAAACGGTCGTTCCGCTGGAAGGTGCGGAGGTTCTCGAGCCGCCCGGTCGACAGGTCGTCGAGGGCCCAGACTTCGTGTCCTCTCTCGAGCAGCGCCTCACAAAGGTGGGATCCGATGAATCCCGCACCACCCGTGACCAGGACCCTCATGAGTCTCCCTCGTTGGCTCGGAATGAGGGGAATCCGTTCCCACGATGTCTGTGCGAGTCGACCGGCTTCCGAGCGGCGCGCCCGGGGGACTGCCCATAGTAGGCACTCAAGACTAGAAAAGGATGTGCTTGGAAGTCAAGGGTTTGTCCCTGCCGGCGGCGGCCGGCGGGCGCGGTCGGGCTCATCGCCGGACCGCGATGACCAGCGTTGCGACCTGCGCGGCGACCGTGATCAGGGTCTGGAGGTGCTGCCAGATCGTGCCGTCCGGACGCTCGGGCACCCAGATGAGGTCCCCCGGCGCCACCTCCTGGACATCCTTGGCCCGCAGGGACTGCCCGGTGACCGCACGGGTGATCCGCACCTTGCCGCGCGCCGCCCGGTCCGAGAACCCGCCCGCCAGCCGGATGTAGGCGTCCACGCTCCGGCGCGGCTCGAACTCGACGATGCCCGGGCGCCGGATCTCGCCCTCGACCCGGACCGAGGCGATGAGCGGGTCCACGCGCACGACGTCCCCGTCCCGCAGCAGGATGTCCAGCTCCGGGGCCTGCTCGAGCCGGAACCAGTCCACCCGGTAGTCCTCCCGCCGCGCCGCCAGCTTGCCGCGCAGGATCTCGTACTCGGTGTCGGTCATCTCGGCCCGGGCGAGGCGGATGAGGCGGTCGAACTCGGGATCGCTCTCGGCCGAGCGGGCCGCCCGGTAGACGCGGATCGTCGAGAGGTCGGCCCGGGCCAGGAACCCGTGCGCGGCCCGGATCAGGTGGGAGAGCCGGGTCTGCCCGGTCACCAGGGGATAGACCCCGGGGTTCTCGACCTCGCCCAGAACGGTGGCCTGCTCGAGCACGTGGAAGCGCGAGGTGAAGAAGAGGTAGGTGCGGTCGCCGTCGCGCAGCGGCGGATTCGCCGCGCCCGAGTACACGTCCGCCAGCGTGAACCACACCGACTCGGCCTGGGCCGGCGTGCGCCAGCGCACGAGCAGGCAGTGGTCCGCCTGCGCCGAGGGCAGCGGCCCGCCCGCCAGGTCGAGCAGCGTGCGCAGGCTGTCGGCAGGCCCGAGCTCGTAACGGTCCGGCCGGGCCACCGCCCCGCGGGCGTCCACGAACTCGACCGCGGTCGGCACGTGGACGATGTCGCCGTCCTGCAGGTAGGGGTTGAGGGTGGTGCGGCCGGTGCGGTTGAAGAGCTCGAGGTCGCCGACGAGGGCGGTGCCGTCGAGCCGGCGCAGCTCGACGTTGCGGCGCGACGCGCCGTCGAGCATCCCGGCCGCCGGCAACGCGTCGGACACCCGGCTGGTGGCCGGGAGGTCGCGGGGACCGGGCTCGCGGACGTCCCCGGTGACGAACACCCGCATCAGCCGGACGCGGAAGAGCTGGAAGTCGATCCGCACCCCGCGGAAGCGCTTCTCGACCGCCCGCAGCACCAGCCGGCGCGCCTCGTTCAGCGTCAGGCCGGTGAGCCGGACCAGCCCGGTGCCGGGCACCAGCAGGTCGCCCTCCGGCCCCACGGTGAGCTGCTCGTTGTACGAGACGCGCCCCGAGAGGGTGAGCAGGAAGACGTCGCCCGGGCCCACGACGTAGGTCTCGGCGTCCACCGGAGCGGTGACGATGCCGGCGGGGGGCGAGGCCATGCCCGGCCGCACGTAGCCGACGCCGGGGACCACGGTCGCCGGGTCCACGCCGGCCGGGAGCCGGATGGACTCGTCCCCGCCGACCGGGAAGTCGCCCCTGCGCCCCCCGGACTGGGCGTGGGCGCCGGCGGCGCCGAGCGCGAGCAGCAGCAGGGCGAGCAGCGTCCGCGCGGCGGCCGCCGGCGGCCCGCGACGCCCGCTCACGCCCGCACCTCCTTCAGCACCCGGCGTTGCCCGTACATGCGCTCGTAGTAGGCGCGGAACTCCCCTTCCTTGATCGGCCGCCACCACGCCTCGTGGGCGCGGAACCAGTCCACGGTCTCGCGCATGCCGTCGGCGAACCCGACCTTCGGCGCCCAGCCGGTGAGGCGCCCCAGCTTGCCCCAGTCCACCGCGTAGCGGCGGTCGTGCCCGGGGCGGTCCTCGACGTGGCGCACGAGCGACTGCGGCTTGCCGAGCAGCCGCAGGATGGTCGAGGTCACCGTCAGCACGTCGAGCTCCTCGCCGCCGCCGATGTTGAACGTCTCGCCCTCGATGCCGGGGTGCTCGAGCAGCGTGACCAGCGCCGCGCAGTGGTCCTCGACGTGGAGCCAGTCGCGCCGGTTGAGACCGGTCCCGTAGACGGGCAGCGGCTGGTCGTCGATCGCGTTCGTGACGAACAGCGGCACCAGCTTCTCCGGGTACTGGCGCGGGCCGTAGTTGTTCGAGCAGCGGGTCACGATCACCGGCAGGCCGTAGGTCGCCCAGTAGGCGAAGGCCAGCCGGTCGCCGCCCGCCTTGCTGGCCGCGTAGGGGCTGCGCGGCATCAGCGGCCACTCCTCGCTCGCGTGCCCCTCGAGCACCTCGCCGTAGACCTCGTCGGTGGACACCTGGAGGAAGCGGCCCAGCCGCTGGCGCCGCGCCTCCTCGCACAGCACGAACACGCCGTAGACGTCGGTCTGGATGAACTCGCCGGGCTGCTCGATCGAGCGGTCCACGTGCGACTCGGCGGCGAAGTTGAGGGCGACGTCGCAGCCGGCCATCGCCCGCGCGACCGCCTCCGGGTCGCGGATGTCCCCGTGCAGGAAGGTCAGCGACCGGGCCGGGATGCCGTCGAGGTTCTCGCGGCGGCCGGCGTAGGTGAGCGCGTCGAGGACCACGACGTGGCAGTCGGGGAAGCGCGCCAGGACGTGGTGGACGAAGCTGGAGCCGATGAACCCGGCGCCGCCGGTCACCAGGATGCGGGCGCGGGAGAGGTCGCGGCCGTCACCCATCCTTGCGGCTCCAGTCGTACGGGATGCTCGGGTCGTCCGGGGCCATGCGGAACTCGTCCGGGCTCTCGTAGACGTAGTGCTCGGTCGGGGTGTTGACGAGGAAGGCCGGCTCGGTGCCGATCCCCTTCATGCCGTGGAGCACGAACGGCGGGATCACGAGCAGGATCGGGTTGTGGTCGCCCATGAAGAACTCGTTGACCTCGCCCTTCGTCTTCGAGTCCTCGCGCGTGTCGTAGAGCACGACCTTCGCCATGCCCTTGACGATGACGAAGTGGTCGGTCTGCTTCTTGTGGTAGTGCCAGCCCTTCACCACCCCCGGGTAGACGACCGACAGGTAGACCTGGCCGAACTTCCGGAAGAAGTCGTCGTCGTCGCGCATCATCTCCATGAGCCAGCCGCGCTCGTCGGGGATGACCTTGAGCTGCTTGATCCGCACGCCGTCGATCATGTCCGCTCCCCCGCTCCCCGGCGCCGCGTCAGGCGCGCCCGCGTCCCACGCCGACGTGCCGCAGGCCCGCCGCCTCGACGTCGTCGGGATCGTAGATGTTGCGCAGGTCGCACAGCACCGGCTTGCGCATCAGCCGGCGCAGCCGCGGCAGGTCCATGTCCCGGAACTCGTTCCACTCGGTGACGATCGCCAGCGCGTCGGCGCCGCGGGCGGCCTCGTAGGCGTCGCCGACCAGCTCGACGCCGCGCAGCGCGGCCAGCTTCCTCGCGCCCGGCATGGCGACCGGGTCGAACGCCCGCACCCGGACGCCCCGCCGCCGCAGGCCGGCGATGATCGTGAGCGCCGGCGCGTCGCGCAGGTCGTCGGTGTTGGGCTTGAACGAGAGCCCGAGCACCCCCACGTGCTTGCCGCGCGGCGTGCCCACCGCCCGGACGATCTTGCCCACCATGATCGCCATCTGGCGCTCGTTGGCGGCCACCGCCGCGTCGACGATCCCGGTGCGCACGCCGGCCGCGCGGGCGAACGAGGAGAGCGCAAGCGTGTCCGGGGGGAAGCACGAGCCGCCGTACCCGGGGCCGGCGTGGAGGAACTTGGCTCCGATCCGCCGGTCCATGCCGACCCCGCGGGCGACCGTCTTCACGTCGGCCCCGAGCGCCTCGCACAGGTTGGCGATCTCGTTGATGAACGAGATCTTGGTGGCGAGGAACGCGTTCGCCGCGTACTTGATGAGCTCGGCGGTCTCGAGCCCGGTGACCACCGTCGGGGTCTCGAGCAGGAACAGCGGGTCGTGGATGTCGCGCAGGATCTTCGCCGCCTTGCGGGTCTCGGCGCCGATGACCACGCGGTCCGGGCGCATGAACGTCTCGATCGCCGAGCCCTCGCGCAGGAACTCGGGGTTCGAGGCGACGTCGAGCGCGGCGCCGGCGCGCGCGCGCTTCCGCAGGAACCGCTGCAGGTCGCGGGCGGTGCCGACCGGCGCCGTGCTCTTCTGCACCACCAGCGTGTAGCCGGTGCGGTTCCGCGCGATGATCTCCGCCACGCCGTAGATGGCGCGGGTGTCGGCGCTGCCGTCCTCCCGCGGGGGCGTGCCGACGGTGATGAACACCACCCGCGAGGTCTTCAGCGCCGCGGCCAGGTCGCTCGTGAACTTGAGGCGGTTCTGCCGCATGTTGCGGGCCACCAGGTCGGGCAGGCCGGGCTCGAAGAAGGGGATCTCCCGGGCCCGCAGCCGCGCGACCTTGGCGGCGTCGCTGTCCACGCAGGTGACCCGGTGGCCGAAGTCCGCGAGACAGGCCCCGGTGACGAGGCCGACGTAACCGGTGCCGACGATCGTGATGGCGTGCAAGCGGTCTCCCTGTGGCGGGGGGTCGGCGGCCGGGAGGTCGGGCGTCGCCGGGGGCTCCGCGGATGGGCGGAAGGTGGAACGAGCGAATAAGGTTAGGGGTTGGCGGGCGGGCGGTCAATTCCGCCGCCCGCTCGCCCGGAGCCGGCCGGGAATTCCCTTGTCCCGGCCGGGCCCGGGCGCCACACTGCGGGCGGGGCGAGCCGCGCCCCGGCCCGGGCCGTCTGCGCCGGAGGACCCGACCCGCCGACCGGACGCCGGCGATCCGCCGAGGACAGGGAATGTCCCTCCGCCACCTCACCCGCCTCTCCCCCGACTCGTTCGTCGGCGCGGCGCTGCGCGCCCCGCTCCGCCTCATCCCCCGCGACCACGTCACCTCCGTGCGGGCCGGGATCAACCGGGGCGCCCGTTGGATCGTGGGATCGGGCACGCACGGCTGCTGGCTCGGCACCTACGAGGCCGAGAAGCAGGGGCTGGTCGCCCGCCGTGTGCGGCCCGGGAGCGTGGTGTGGGACGTCGGTGCGAACGCCGGCTTCTACACGCTGGCGTTCTCGCGCCTGGTGGGGCCCACCGGCCGGGTGGTGGCGATCGAGCCGCTGGCCGAGAACGTGGACCATCTGCTCCGGCACGTGCGGCTCAACCGCGCCGACAACGTCCAGGTCGTGCAGGCGGCGGTCGCCGACCGGACGGGGCTCGCCGGCTTCGCCGTCGAGGCCTCGAACGCGATGGGCCACCTCACGTCGCGGGCGAGCGAGTACCTGGTGCCGACCCTCACCGCCGACGACCTGCTGGCGCAGCTGCCCGGGCCCGGACCCGACCTGATCAAGATCGACATCGAAGGCGCCGAGGCGGCGTTCCTCGCCGGCGCCGACCGCCTGCTGCGCCACCGGGCCCCCGAGCTGCTGGTGGCGCTGCACGGCGAGGCGCAGGGACAGGCCTGCGTGAGCCGGCTGCGCTCGCACGGATACGCGCTGTACGAGCTCGACGGTTCGGACGCCGCGCCGGTCCTGCAGGAGCGGGGTGAACTCCACGCGCTGCGGCCGCCGGGATCCCGGCTCCCGCGGCCGACGGAGGCCGACCTCGCGGTCGCCGGGCGCCCCGCCGAGGCGATCCGCGAACGACTCCTGCGCTCCGCCGGCCGCTGATCCCGGGCCGCGCGGCCGTCAGTCCGCCGCCGCCCGCCAGTGTCCGAGGATGTCCTCGAGGGTGACCCGCAGCGGCATCCGCGGGCTCCACCCGGTCTCCCGCTGCAGCCGGCCGGGATCGCCGACCAGCCACGGCAGGTCGACCGGCCGCAGTCGCGCCGGGTCGACCTCGACGCGCACCTCGCGCCGGGACAGCTCCGAGAGCCGGGTGAGGATCTCCGAGAGCGGGATCCCCTCCCCGCGGCACACGTTGTAGGCGGCGCCGGGCCGGCCGCGGTCGAGCAGCTCCAGGTAGGCGTCCACCACGTCCCGGACATCGGTGAGGTCGCGCGTGACGTGGAGGTTCCCGACCCGCAGCACGGGCTCGTCGAGGCCGCGCTCGATGCGCGCGATCTGACGGGCCAGCGAGGGCACGACGAAGGTCGGGGACTGGCCGGGGCCGGTGTGCCCGAACGAGCGCGTGCGCACGAGCGCGAGACCGTGCCGGAGGGCGAACGCGGCGCCGGCGGCGTCCGCCGCGGCCTTCGAGAGCGCGTACGGGCTCACCGGGCGCAGCGGGGCGTCCTCGGCGACGCGGCTGCCCTCCGGCTGGGGGCCGTAGATCTCGCCGCTGCCCACCAGGAGCACGCGCGCGTCCGGGGCGCACGCGCGCACGGCATCCAGCAGGGTCCAGGCCCCCATCGCGTTCGCGCGGTAGGTCTCGACCGGCTGCTCGAACGAGCGCGCGGCGCTGCTCTGCCCGGCGAGGTGGACGACCGCCGTGGGCCGCGCGGCGGCGACCGTCGCGGCGACCGCCTCCGCGTCGAGCACGTCCCCGCCGCGCCACCCGGCGAGCGGGAGGTCCTCCGGGGCGGGGCCGAGGCCGAACCCGAACACCTGGTCGCCGCGGGCCGCCAGGGCGCGCGCCAGATGCCGGCCCACGAACCCGCCGGCGCCGGTGACGAGGATGCGGCCCACGACCGTCCCGGCCCGCGTCAGCGGGCGCGCCAGTACTCCAGCATGTCCTGGAGCGTCCGCTCGAACGGGATCGTCGGCTGCCAGCCGGTGGCGGCGACGAACTTGCGGTTGTCGCCCAGCAGCACCGGGACGTCACTCGGACGCAGCCGGGCCGGGTCCTCGCGGGTCTCGATGCGGACCGTGGTCAGCGAGAGGAGGTGGTCGAGCACCGCGCGGATCGTCCAGTCCCGGCCGGTGCAGATGTTGTAGACCTCGCCCGGCTCGCACTTCTCGAGCGCCAGCCAGTAGGCCCGCACCATGTCGCGCACGTCGGTGAAGTCGCGCCGCGCGTCGAGGTTGCCGACCGAGATCACCGGGCGCTTGCGGCCCTTCTCGATGTCGGCGATCTGCTTGGCGAAGTCCGAGGCGACGAACACCGGCCCGCGTCGCGGACCCTCGTGGTTGAAGCCCCGCGTGCGCACGCAGTCGAGCTGCCACGACATCCAGTACTGGTAGCCGAGCAGGTCCTGACCGACCTTGCTGACCGCATAGGGCGAGAGCGGCCGCAGGGGATTCGTCTCGCGGATCGGCAGCTCGTCCGGGAACACCATCCCGTACTCCTCGCTCGAGCAGGCGAGCTGGATGCGGCACTTCGCCCCCAGCTTGCGCACCGCCTCGAACAGGTTCACCTGGCCGATGATGTTCGTGCTCAGCGACTCGGTCGGCGCCGTCCACGACGTCGGCACGAACGACTGGGCGGCGAGATGGAAGATCCAGTCCGGCCGCACCTTCTCGAGCGTGTCCCGGGTGGATGAGGCGTCCCGCAAGTCGCACTCGAGCAGCGTGATGCGGTCGGCGAAGTGCTCGATGTTCTCGGTGCGGCTGCGCCAGCGCTGGATGCCGACGATCTCGCAGTCGCCGCGCTCGAGCATGTAGTCGACGAGATGGCTCCCGACGAAGCCGGTGACACCGGTGACCAGCACGCGACGCATGGGATCTCCTCGGGAGCGGCGGGGATGGCGGGAAGCGGCGGCAGACGTTAGCGGTTCGCGGCGTCCCCGGTCAACGCGCGCCGGCCGCCGGGAGCGATCCCCACGCCGGGCGCCGCGGACGGGACCGCGATATACTTCGCGACCGTCCCGGCCCACCGGGACCGCCCGGCGACCGCGCGGGCCACGATCCGCGATGGGACTCACGACAGGGGGGATGGACGCTTGCGCGTGACGGGCGGCGGGCCGCGACGCACCCTGCTTGCGATCTGCCAGGTCTACCCCCCGGATCCCACCAGCGTCGGCCAGCAGCTCGCCGACGCGGCCGCCGAGATGGCCCGCCGCGGATGGCGCGTGGTGGTGGTCACGGCCCGCAACGGCTACGACGACCCCGGGCTGCGCTATCCGCCGCGCGAGGTCATGGACGGCGTCGAGGTGGTCCGCCTGCCCTGGTGCTCCTTCGGCAAGGGCTCGCTGGCCTCGCGGGTGCTGGGCGGGCTGTCGTTCACGCTCCAGTCCATGCTCTACGGCCTCACGCGGGTGCGGCCCGACGTGGTGCTGGTGAGCACGGTGCCGCCGATGGGCTCGCTGGCGGGGTGGATGGTCGCGCGCGCGCGCCGGGCGGCGCTGAAGTTCTGGGTCATGGACGTGAACCCCGACCAGATCGTCGCGCTCGGCCAGATGGGACCGCGCGCGTGGCCGGTGCGGCTGTTCGACGCGCTGAATCGCCGGGTGCTGGCGGCCGCGGCCGACGTCGTGGTGCTGGACCGCTTCATGGCCGACCGCATCAACGCCAAGCTCGACGTGCGCCGCAAGCTCACCGTCCTCCCGCCGTGGCCGGTCGGGGAGCAGCCGGAGCCGGTGCCGCACGCGGACAATCCGTTCCGCGCCACCCACCGGCTCCACGACCGGCTGGTGGTCATGTACAGCGGGAACCACGGGCCCAGCAACCCCTTCTCCACCGTGCTCGAGGCGGCCTCCCGGCTGCGGGACGAGCCGCGGCTGGCGTTCCTGTTCGTCGGCGGCGGAGTCGGCAAGCGCGAGGTCGAGGCGGCCGGGCTCCCGAACGTGATCTCGCTTCCCTACCAGCCGCTCGCCACGCTCCACGAGTCGCTCTCGGCGGCCGACGTGCATCTCGTCACGCTGGGGGACGACGTGGTCGGGATCGTGCATCCCTGCAAGGTGTACGGCGCGATGGCGGTCGCGCGGCCGATCCTGTTCCTCGGCCCTCCCGAGTCGCACATCGGCGACCTGCTGCGCCGTGAGCCGATCGGCTGGTCCCTCCGCCACGGGGACATCGACGGCGCGGTCGCGCTCCTGCGCGGGCTGCTGGCGATGCCCGAGCGCGAGCGGATGGAGCGCGGCGCGCGCGGCCAGGCCCTGATCCGCGCCGAGCTGTCGCGCGCGCGCCTGTGCGGGCGCCTGTGCGACGTGCTCGAGCGCGGCGCGTGAGCGCGTCCCGGGCGGGCGCGGACGGGCCGCGCGGGACGCGACCGGGCCGGCCGGAAGGAACCGGGTCCTAGCCGGCCGGGGTCGCGCGGAGCGCCAGCGCCGTACGGATCGCGCGGTCGATCGTCGCGACCATGTGGTCGATCGTGACGGTGTCGCGCATCAGGGCGCGGCCGCGCGCGGCCACCGCCGCCGCCTCCTGCGGCCGTTCCAGCACGTGGCGGACGGCGGCCACCAGCCCGTCGAGGTCGCCGCGCGGGAAACGCCAGCCGGTCCCGCCGTGCCGCACGATCTCCGCGTCGGCCCCCGGCTCGTCGGCGATCACGGTCGGCTTGCCGAAGGCGAGCGCGATGTTGACCGCGAGGCCGATCGCACCCGGGAACACGGCGACCTCGCCGGCCGAGATCCAGGCGTAGTCGTCCCCCTCGGGCACCCGCCCGGTCACCACGATGCGGGCCGGGTCGAGCGCCGCCGCCCGGCGCCGGATGCCCTCCAGCAGCGGGCCACCCGACACCAGCACCAGCGACAGGTCGGGCGCCAGCTCGCGCAGCCGCGGCCAGGCGTCGAGCAGGTCGCGATGCCGCTTCTCGGGATCCATGCGGCCGACGCTGACCAGGATGCGCCGTCCCTCGAGTCCCGCGGCGTGACGCAGCACGGCGCCGCGCGCGGCGAACCGCTCCGGCTCGGTGAAGATGGGGCGGGTGTCCACCGTGTTGTTGGCGACCAGGATCCGCTCCGCGGGGAAGCCGCAGGCGCGCAGCTCCTCGCGCGACGCCTCGCCGTAGCCGACGGCGCAGTCGAAGGGCGCGTAGAGCCGCGGCTTGACGATCCGCATCAGGGGCGCGAACCCGGAGTGACTGTGGCCCTTGGTCCACATGACGACCGGGATCCCGCGCGCGCGACACCATCGCGGCACGCGCCAGCAGTCGAGGTTGCGCGGGTTGGCGCCCATCACGAGGACGTCCGGGGGATCGCGGCGCAGCATCGCCCCGAACCGCGGCCAGCGGCTGATGAGCACGCCGAGCCGGCGCCGGTGCTCCACCGGGCACTCGACGAAGTAGGGGCGCCGGCCGCCGCCGATCGCACCGCCCCCGTCTCCGAGCGTGCCGAGGACGGTCAGGGTGTAGGCGCCGTCGGCGCCGCCGAGCCGGGTGAGCCCGTCCCAGACCGGGACGCTGTAGTGCTGGACCTCCGGCTGCAGGTCCCAGACGCGGGCGACCCCGGGCGGCGGCGACCCGATGCGCGCGGGGACGGGAGCGGTCTTGGCGTCGGAGCCCATGTCGGCAGGTCGGTTCGCCTCGGGTGGAGCGGGCCGCGTGGGTGGGCCCCGGCGGCGCCCGGGCGGGGCCGTCCGCGGACGAGCGCGGGCGACGCGCGGAGGGAGCCTATCACAGCCGGCGCGACGCCGGCCCCCGGCCGCGAGCCGTCCCGGCCGGGACCGTGCGGGGTCGCGCGCGGCGCCGGCGCTCCGTCGCATCGACAGCGCCGGGACCGTCCCGTACTCTGGTCCCCCGCGTGTCGGGCGATCCTCGTGGCGCGCCGCGCGCGACCCGTCGCCCGCGCCCGCGTCCCTGCCGGGAGCCCGATGCACCACTTCTGCACCTACTTCGACCGTCACTACCTGCCCCGCGCCCTCGCGCTGCACGCGTCGCTGCGCGCGGTCGGCGCGGAGTTCACGCTCTGGGCCCTGTGCCTCGACGACGAGGCGCTCGCCGCCGTCCGCGCGCTCGATCTGCCCGGGGTGGAGCCGATCGCCCTCGCCGACTTCGAGCGCGACGACCCGGCGCTGCGGGCGGCCCGGGACGACCGGACGCGCGCCGAGTACTTCTTCACCTGCACGCCCTCGCTGCCGCTCTACGTGCTCGACCGCCGGCCGGAGGTGGACCTCATCACCTACCTGGACGCCGACCTCTACTTCTACGCGCACCCGGGCCCGGTGTTCGCGGAGCTGGCGGAGGCCTCGGTGGGGATCATCGGCCACCGCCACTCCCCCGCGAACCGCGAGCGCCGGCGCTTCGGGCTCTACAACGTCGGCTGGGTGTCGTTCCGGCGCGACCCCGACGGGCTCGCCTGCCTGCGCTGGTGGCGCGAGCGCTGCCTCGAGTGGTGCCACGACCGGGTCGAGGAGCACCGCTTCGCGGACCAGAAGTACCTCGACGTGTGGCCGGAGCGGTTCCGGGGCGTGCGGGTCCTCGCGCACAAGGGGGCGAACCTGGCGCCGTGGAACGTCGCCAACTACCGCATCGCCGAGCGCGACGGGCGGCTCACGGTGGACGACGAGCCCCTCGTCTTCTTCCACTTCCAGGGGTTCCAGCAGGTGGCCCCGTGGCTCTACAACTCGAACTTCGGCCTCTACCACGCGCGCCCGACCCGGCTGGTGCGGCGTTCGCTGATCGGCCCCTACATCCGGGCGCTGCGCGCCGCGCACCGCGCGGCCGCGGTCCCGCGCGGGATCCGGCATCCGAACCGCCGCCACGGGTTCCCGACCCGCCAGCTCCGGCAGGCGGCGCGGCTGCTGCTCGGGATCCTCCACCTCGAGTACGTGGTGGTGGTGAACGGCCGCGTGCTATGAGCCGCCCGGCCCGGGTGGCGCGGACGCGGGGAGCGACGGGCCGGGGGCTCGCGTCGTCCCCTCGGCCCCGCGCGCGGGCGGCGACCATCGCACGCGCCGGAACCCCGAGCGGGTCATCGCCATCGCCCCTCCCCACAGCAGCGCGAGCAGGAACATCTCGTTCACGACGCCGAACGGGAAGTTGCTGAGCGAGAGCACCGCGAGGAACACGGTCGCCGCCGCGCTGGTCGCGAACCACGACGCCTCGAGCGGGTCCGCCCGCCGCCGCGCCTCGCGCGCCCCGAGCCGCACCGCGGCGGCGAGCATCCACAGGAACAGCCCGAGGCCGATCGCGCCCTGCTTGAGCCACACGAACAGGAAGTACTGGTGCGCGTACCACTGCTCGCCCACGTCGAGCGAGATCACCTGCTTCATGGTGAACGCGAACCCGACCCCGTGGCCGACGATCGGGGACTGACGGATCAGGTCCCAGACGTAGAGGTACTCGCCGATGCGGATCAGGTTCGAGCGCGTCTCGTAGCCGAGCTCGGTCCCGAAGGTGGACCGGACCCGGTCCCACGCGGCGTGCAGCAGGTCCTCCTGCTCGAACGCGACGGCGGAGATCGCCGCGCCCGCGGCGCCGGCGGCGACCAGCACGGCCAGCGCGGCCCCCGCGCGCTTCCAGCGCGGCCCGGAGCCCCGGCCGAAGCCGGTGTAGAGGAGGATCGAGACGGCGAGCGCCGCGGCACACCCGGTCCACAGGCCGCGGCCGAAGGTCAGGAACTGCTCGACGAACATCGGGACCGCGAGCAGGCCGAACCCGAGTCCGGCCCCGGGGGACCGCGCGCGCAGCGCCAGGTTGACGAGCAGGACGCCGACCAGCCCGGGGGCCGCCATCGTGTAGCCCGCGCCGTGCGTGCGATTGACCTCGTAGATCCGGATCCCGTGGATCGTGGCGGCGATCCCGACCACGACCAGGCCGGCGAGCGCCCAGCGGAGGTGCCGGGCGCGCTCGAACGTGTTGGCGACCAGCAGCGAGCTGCCGAGGGACAGCAGGCCGATCATCTCGAGTCCGATGTAGCGGGGGGAGTGGCCGAGCAGCACGCCGCGGGCCGCATTGAGCAGTGAGAGCGCGAGGAACGCCGCCACCGGCAGGACGAGCGGGGCCCGGGCGAGGCTCAGGGCGCGCCCGCGGTTCGAGACCGTGTAGCAGACGAGCATCAGCAGGATGAGGACCGAGAGCACGGCGAGCTGCCGGGTGAGACCGCCGGTCGTGTTGTCGATGAACGTCGCCGCCGCCACCAGCAGCAGGAACGCGGTGAGGAAGTCGAGCGGGCGCGCGATCTGGACCAGCGCGAGGAACAGCACGCCGGCCGCGACCGCCCAGCCGGCGACGAAGCCCGCGGCGATCACCGCCGCCAGCAGCGCCCACCAGCGGAGGTCCGGGAGCGCCCGGAGGAGGCGCGCGTCGGGGCTCACGGAGCCGCCGCCACGCCGCCCCGCCGCACCCGGGCCGCGAACTCGCGGACCGACCCCGCGAGCCGCTGCGGGTCCCCGAGCGGCAGGAAGCCGAGCGCGAAGACGAGCACGAACAGCAGCCCGGCGATCCCGCCGTGGACCCAGCCCGCGGCGGGCAGGAGCCCCGCGAACGGGGGGAGCGAGAGCAGCCCCAGGGTCGCCGCCACCACCGCCGCCCCCAGCACGCCGCGCGGGAGCAGCTCGCGCCGGATCCAGGGCCCGAACGGGATGCCGGCGCGGCCGGCGAGGGCCAGGAAGACGAGCATCCCGGTCCCGTACGACCCCGCGAGGGCGGCCAGCGCGCCGCCGGTCCCGTGGCGTGGGATCGCCCACAGGCCGACGCCGACGTTCACCGCGACGCAGGCCGAGAGACTGGCGACCTCGATCCACGGCCGCCCGACGCTGCGGGCGAACACCGCACCCAGGCCCCAGGTGAGGTGCAGCGCGAAGGCGGCGACCCAGAGCCGGATCAGGTCGGCGACCCTGCCATACCCGGGGCCCAGCCACACCGTCGTGAGGTCGGGCGCGACCACCCACAGGCCGCCGAGCGCGAGCGCCCCGGCCAGATAGAGCCAGCGCAGCGTCGAGCGGTAGAGCGCCCCGACCGCGACCGGTCCCTCGGCCGCCCAGCGCCGCGTCACCACCGGGGCCACCGCGCCGAGGATCAGCAGCGGCAGGCCGGCGATGCCGGAGGCGACGCGGAACGCGAGCTCGTAGTCGGCCACCATCGCAAGCGCTCCGAGCATCCCCAGCATCACCTTGCCGACGTGGACCTGGACGATGTTGAGGGTGTTCGTGATCTGGAGCGCGGCGCCGAAGCGCAGCAGGTCCGACCAGCCGGCGCCGGGGTCGCGGTCCGCCGCCGCGACCGTCCGCAGCCGCGCGCGCAGGAGCAGGGCGGCGAACAGGCCGGTGACGGCCTGGCCGAGCACCCCGGCCAGGGCGACCCCGCGCAGGTCGCCCCCGAGCGAGAGGCCGGTGACCAGGGCCCCGACGTGGGCGGCGACGCCGGCGGTGACGCAGGCGTTCGAGAGGTCGAGCCGCTCGAAGCCCTGGAGCCCGCCGACCAGCACCTGCACCGGCTGGAGCAGCAGCGAGCCGAGCGCGAACACGACCAGCGCCTGCTGCGTCTCGGAGACCAGCGGCGCCGGGACGTGGAACGCGGCGGTGAGCGCACCGCGCGCCAGCACCACCGCCGCCGCCCACACCAGCCCCATCGCCAGCGCCAGCCGCAGTCCCCTCCCGAGCGTCCGCTCGAGCGCCCGGCGGTCGCCGGCGGCGCGTTCGAGGGCGACGAAGCGGATCATCGCGTTGCCGACCCCGAGATCGAACACCATCAGGTAGGCGGAGAAGGCGAAGAACAGCGCCCAGATCCCGAACCGCTCGGGGCCGAGCCGCTCGAGCACGAACGGCGTCACGAGCACCCACAGCAGGACGGTCGTCACCCGGCCGGCGAGGTTCGCGACCGTGTTCCGCCGCAGGGAGCTCATCGGTCGGCCCCGGTGCGCCGGCCGCGCAGACTCATGGGACGCCCGCCCGGGGGGCGACGCGACCCCGGCGGCCGGCGCGGGGGCGGATCATCCCGCCGCCGCGGCCCTCGTCGACGACGCGACGGTGCCGTCGCGCCGGAACAGCGCCGAGGCGACCCCCACCGCGAGGCTGAGCAGGAACGCCGCGCCCGTCATCAGGGTGCGCTTGGGCCGGTGCTTCTTCTCCGGCGGCGAGGCGGCGTCGAGGATCTCGATCGTCACCACGTCACGGGCCTCGGTGATGCGCGCGTCCTCGTACTGGGCGGTGAGGATCGCGAACACCTGCTCGAGCGCCTTGACGTCGCGCACCAGCCGCGCCAGCTCGAGCCCGGTCGCCGGGAGGTCGCGCAGCTGCTGGTCGAGCTGCGTCAGCTCCTGGCGGATCTGGATCTCCTCCTCGCTGCCCTGCGAGTAGCCCTGCACCACGCCGAGCCTCACCTGGAGCGCCATGCGGCGCGCGTACAGCCGGGCGGCCTGGTCCACGGCCGAGGACATCTGGGAGCTGAGGGCGACGGTCTTGTGCCGGACCTGGTACTCGGTGAGCCGCTGCTCCGCCTGTTCGAGCTCGCGCTTCATCTCGGCCAGTCGCGTCTCGATGAAGGTGCGGGTGCGGCGTCCCTTGGTCATCCGCACGTCCCGGTTGAAGCGGTCGAGGAACTCGACGTAGGCGTTCGCCATGTCGGCGGCGCGCTTGCGGTCGCGATCCTCGACCGAGATCTGGATCGACGACGCCGACGTCAGCCGGAAGCGGCTGTGCGCGTGGAGCTCCTTGATCGCGTCCACCGTGAACTTCGTCCGGTAGAGCCGCCTGAGGTCGAAGCGCTCCACCATCTGCTCGCCGATGCGCCGGCTCTGCAGCACGATCAGGAACACCTCGCCCGAGGAGACCTCGGTCGGGATCTTGACCCCCGGCACGCCGATGCCGCGCAGCAGGCTCGAGACGCCGATGCCGCTCTCCTCCTCGCGGGGCGGCAGCAGCTCGACCGAGGCCCGGTACCAGGGGGGCAGCAGGAAGGCGATGACCCCCACCACCACGGTCGTCACCGTGACCATGACCAGGATCGGGCGCCGGCGGGCCCATACGCGGTCCCACAGCGGCGCGACAGCGAGGATTCGGTCCATGAGTGGGGTTCGCCGGGAGGACGGAGCGTGGCCCAGGGCCGGTGCAGCGAGGTCAGCCGACGAGGGTACGCGGTCGTCCCGGCGCCGTCAATTTCCCGGGCCGCGCCGGGTCGCGCCGGCGCCGGAGGCCGTCCCCGCTACCGCCGCACACCGCGCGCGCGGAAGATCACGCGCGGCGTCGCGGGCGGCTCGGCGGCCGCGCGCCAGTCGGGCGCCTCGGGCGGCTCCGGGTCCAGCAGCGCGCGCCGGGCCAGCGCCCAGTCGGCGGCGGCGAGACCGGCCTTCGGCGCCACGGCCGCGAACGCCTCCGCCGCGCGCTGCGCCCCCGCGCGGAACGCGGCATCGCCGGTGGCCGACGCCAGCTCGGCGAGGAACCGGCACGCGCGGGCGTTCTCGTCCGCCCGCGACGCGGCGCGATGGATCGCCCCGTCCTTGCGCGGTCGCGCCTGGGTCATGAACCCGCCGCGGTCGGCGTCCGCGAACGTCTCGAGCAGGCTGCGTCCCAGCGCGCGCGCGCGTTCGAGGTCCTGCGCGCGCCCGCACAGCCGCCACGCCAGCACCAGCGCGCGCCCCATCTCGACCTGGTCCGCGAGCTGCGGCCAGGCCAGCACCTCGCCGAGCGTGCCGCGCCGCAGCAGCACGCCGAGCGGGTCGTGACAGGTCGCCCACACGCGGTCGATGCTGCGCAGGGCGAAGTCGCGGGTCGGCGGGTCGGCGTTCGCCGCCGCCCAGGTCAGCCAGGCGTGGATCGCGACCCCGTTGGCGGCCGGCTCGAGCCCGCGGTCCCCCACCTGCGCGGCGACGAACCCCCCGCGGCCGTCGAGCAGCGTGCGGTCCATGAACCCGGCGACGCGGCGGGCGTCCTTCCGCCAGCGTTCGTCGCCGGTCGCCCGCCACGCCGAGAGCAGCGCGGCGAGCCGCCGCCCGTTCACGTCGGTGCGGGTCTCGAACGCGGCCCCTTCGGCGGCGCTGCGGGGCCGCCGGGTGACGAATCCCCCGCTCACCGTGTCCATCAGCGAGCGGCTCCACTCGAGGGTCGCCAGCGCGCGCCGCCGCCACGCCTCGCCGCCGGGATCGCGGCCGAGGGCGAGCCCCAGCTCGATCGCGCCCTCGGAGGGGAGCCCGGAACGGTCCACGAAGCCGCCGCGGGCGCTGTCGAAGGCGGCGGCGACCCGGTCGTAGAGGAGCGCGAGGGTCTCGCGCTCGTCGGACGGCCGGGCCCCGTCGCCGGGGACGGTCGCGACCGGCCGCGGGGCCGCGGACGCCGCGATCGCCGGCTCGGCGGCGAGCGCCAGCGGCGCGCACAGCAGGGCGATCAGGACGGGATGGCGCGGGCGGGGATCCACCCCGCCGTTATCGGCCGGCGCCCCGCCCCGCTTGAACCCTGCGCACCGCCCGCGGCCACCGCCGCGCTCAGCTCCCCAGCACCCCCGCCACCACCAGCAGCGCGATCAGCACGCCGATCAGGCTCTCGCCGGCGATGATGCCCGAGGAGACCGGGACCACGTACTCCTCGGCGACCTTCGGCTTCGCCTTCTGGAGCGCCAGCACGCCGAGGGCGCCGATGAACATCGACACCGAGTAGTAGCCGGTGATCGTGAAGGCGAGCCCAAGCCCGGTCGCCGACGGGATGTACTTCTTCGCCTTCGGGAACGCCAGCTCGAGGACCGGGATCAGGATGCCGACCAGCGAGCCGACGACCAGGCCCACCCGGGCGGTGGGGTGGAGCGCCGCCACCCCTTTGGCCAGCAGCTCCGCCACCCCGCGCCACACCTGGGCGGCGGGGGCCGGCCACTGCTCGGTGCCGAGCACCGAGGCGTTCGGCACCAGCAGGAAGAACACCGGCACCACGACCACGCCGCCGGCGAGCACGCCGAAGAACTGGGCGATGAACTGCTGGCGCGGCTTCGCCCCCAGCAGGTAGCCGCTCTTCAGGTCGGTGAGCAGGTCGCCGGCGTGGCTGCAGGAGCCGGCGGTGATGTTCGCCGTCATCAGGTTGGTCGTGATGTTCCCGGGCGCCAGCGCGCCGAACGTGAGCTGGGTGACCTTGCCGAGCGGACCGGTGGGGGTGATGTCGGTCTCGCCGGTGGCGCGCGCCGCCACCACCACCAGCAGGAAGGTCATGGCGACCGCGACGATCCCCATGCCGATGCCGATGTGGAAGAACGCGTGCGCCATCCAGATGACCACGGTTCCGAGGATCGCCACCCCCCACACGAACCAGGTGCCGGGCACCTCGATGCGGTCCATCGGGTCCTCGGCGCGCCCCGCGCGCGGACGGAACATCGCCGTGATCGTGCTGAACGCGCGCACGACCGACCTCCACTGCAGGATGAAGAGCAGCAGGCCCGAGGTCACCATCATCGGGACCCCGATCCACAGGCTCCAGGTCGAGATGCGCCGGAACGCGCCCGCTCCCGCCTCGGGGATCACCCCGGCGGCGAGCATCATCGGCGCCAGCATGCCGTAGTTGATCACGGTGCCGAGCATCAGGCTCCACGCCTGGCGGAAGCCCATGAGCGCGCCGGCGGCGACGAACAGCAGCGAGCCCTCGAAGGCGAGCGTCAGGTCCTGCTGCAGGCGGTACTTGCCGATCCTCCAGTCCGCCGGCAGCCAGGTGCCGGGGACGTGCGGATACTGGATCCAGGAGAACGGGGTCGCGAGCCAGCCCGGCATCCCCTCGGGCGGTGTGAAGCGGGTCCAGCCGAAGCCGCGGCCCCAGGTCGTGACCTTCATCCACACCGCCTCGGCGTCGCGGAACCAGGTGAGCAGCCCGCCGCCGAGCATTGCCAGGCCGAGCGAGCGTGCCTGCCGGGCCGCCGCGACCCCGCCGGTGCCGTGAAGCGTGCGCATCGTGGTAGCGGCGGCGATGCCGCTCGGGAACCGGAGCTGCTCGATGTTGATCATCTGCCGCTTCGCGGGCACGGCGAGGAACACGCCCAACCACGAGATGACCAGGATCCACGCCATCAGCACCCACATGCCGGGCACCGCGCCGGGGTCCAGCATCATGAGCGCCGGGATCGCGTTCACGAGCCCGGCGCCGGTCATGTAGCCGGCGGCCGAGGCGGCCGACTGCATGGCGTTGTTCTCGAGGATGCTGAACGGCGGGAACAGCCGCGGCAGCAACCGGTGCAGCGTGGCGAAGATCGCGAACGCGAGGATGCAGGAGGTGATCGCCACCCCCAGCCCCCAGCCCGCCTTGAGGCCGACGTAGATGTTCGAGAGCGACATGAACGCGCCCAGCAGCATCCCCATGATCAGGGCGCGCGGGGTGAGCTGCGGCATGCGGTCGCCCTGGTAGACGTTCTCGAACCAGTCGCGCTCGATCTCGTCGGGGGTGCGGGGACGCTCGACGGCGGCGGCGGTCTCGGTGGTCACGGCCTGACCTCTCGATGGGTGCGAACGCGGGGACGGCGGGGACGGAACGCCGCAGGGTGACCGAGCCGGGGCCCGGGCCTCAAGGGGAATCTCGCCGCGCGCCCGCGCTCCGGCGGACCGTCAGCGCTTCAGCCGCTCGAGCCGCCGCACGGCCTCCTCGCGCGCGGGGCCGGCCGGCGCGCGCGCGAGGTAGGCCTCGAGCGCCACGACCGCGGCGCGGGACCGTCGCGGCGTGGCGCCGGCCTGCCAGGCCAGGAAGCGCACGTCGGCCAGCTCGCGCCGGGCCTCGACCTCATGCGCACCCTCGGGCAGGCGGTCCAGCGCCAGCTCCCACGCGAGCGCGGCCAGGTCGAAGCGGGCCGCGGTCGGCCCCGCTGCGCCCTCCGCCGCGAGCCGCTGCGCCTCGCGCACCGCCTCGCGCAACGTGTCCGGGAGCGTGGACCAGAGGTCGCGCGGCTCCGGGGCCTTCGCGCCCGGCGGACCCGCCCCGCGCGCCCGCCCCACCACGAGCCCCTTCCCGTCCAGCACCGGGACCGCCGCCAGCGTCACCCTCGTGGTGGTCCCGGGTCGTTCGGGCCGCAGCGTCCGCCGAGCCGTCCGGAAGCCGACCGCCATCACCGTCAGTTCGTGCTCGCCGCGCGGCGCATCGAGGCAGAAGCGGCCGTCCCGGTCCGTGGTCGTGCCGCGGCCCAGAGCGGGCAGCGCGACCTGCGCGTCCGCGACCGGATGGCCGCCTTCATCCCGCACCTCGCCGCACAGCGCGAGGTCGCCCGCCGCACGCGCGTCCTCCGCCGCGAGGGGCGCCACCGACGGCGCGGGCGCCGCGCGCCGGGCCGCCTCGTCCCGCGCGCCGGTCGCGCCGGTCGTCGGGGCCAGGCCCGACTTC